>QNDO01000015.1 GCA_003644895.1 Candidatus Hydrothermota bacterium
AGACTGCGCATGGTTAGAAAAAGCAGGATTTTATCCATCCATTTATGGGGTTGATATCAGAATAGAGACTGAGAGAAAGGATGAACTGGATGAAATTTTGATTGAGTTGAAGGATAAACTGGGGGAGAGCATATACGGATATGATAATGAAACACTGGAGATGGCTTTTGGAAAAGTTTTGAAAGAGCGAGACCTCACAGTTTCCACGGCAGAATCATGTTCAGGAGGCCTTTTGGCAAATCTTATAACTAATGTTTCTGGAAGTTCCGAGTACTACATAGGTGGTATAATTGCCTATCATAATAGAATTAAAGTAGATTTCCTCGGTGTTTCTCAGGATGTATTGAAAAAACATGGAGCGGTATCGGAGCCCACCGCCAGACAGATGGCAGAAGGAATTAGAAAACTTTTTGATACAGATGTTGGGCTTTCAACCACCGGAATTGCAGGACCCACTGGTGGTACTCCACAGAAACCTGTAGGCCTCGTGTACATGGGCTTCTCCTTCAGAGGAGAGGTCCATGTGATTAAGAAGATCTTCAAAGGGAACAGACTTGAGATAAAGAAACAGACTGCTTACACCATTATGGATTTTGCCAGGCGGTATCTTCTCAAAAAATTGTGATGGAGTGAATTATTCCTTGATGACCCTGTAAATTTTGATGAGTTCTTCAAGGGTGAAATCTTCGGGCCGTTTTGATAAATCCTCTTCAGGAATTTTTTCCAGGATGGTTCGATCATTAACCATCTCTTTCAGGATTGTCTTTAATTTTTTTCTTCTTCTGGAAAAGAGTTTTTTAACAAATCGTTCAAATCTCTCTGGTTTTTCCAGAATCACCTGTTTTTTTCTTACGAGCTTTATAAAGGCAGAATCCACCTCAGGGACGGGGCTGAAGCTTCCCTTTTTAATAATAAAAAGGATTTCAGGGTCGTAGTGCAGGTTGACGAATAAGGTAAGAGCCCCATACTTTTTATTTCCCGGCCCAGCGGTAATTCTTTCAGCAACTTCCTTCTGGATCGTAAGATAGATTTCGGGAAACAGACCCTTATTGCGGATCAATTTTTTTATAATGGGTGAAGTTATGTGGTAGGGGATATTTGAAACAACCTTGATTTCCTTTAACTTGTGGTTATCTAGAATATTTTTCAGGTCTATTTTCAGGAAATCATCCTTGTAGAGAAAGAGACGATGATTGAGGAGTAGAGCATATTCTTTTTTTAAATACTCCACAAGCTGGTCATCCACTTCAATAGCAATTACTTTGGCCCCACTTTTCATCAGGTACTCTGTAAGATAACCCTTTCCTGCTCCTATTTCCAGAATCCAATCGTCTTCTTTAACCTCTGCAAAATCCACTATTTTGCGCAGTATGTTCTTGTCTTTCAGAAAAACCTGAGAGCGTCTTATTTTAGCCATATTGTCCTGTGAAATATAGTTTTGTTATAAGCCCTGTCCATAATTTTGAGATTTATATCATGTTTACCCTTGTATAATTGTGGGTCCAGGTCCGAAAACAATACACTATAAGTTAGAATGTTGTTATCAATGTCATATTCTGCTGGTACCCATCGGCCATCGATATATAATTTAATGGAATCTGCAAGAATCCCTGAAAGATTGTCTTTCAGGGAAAAGATTATTTTTTTCTGAGAAATGTGGAGCAATTTAACCTCAGGAGGCAGGCTGTCTCTTGCATAAAAGATCTTTCCCAGAGTTTTTAACTTGGCTTCCTTTATGCCAAGAAAAGAGACTTTATTTCCGTTTCTGGCATAAATCTCACCCAGGCTAGATGTGAGCTGGATCGGTTCAACAAGTGGGGGATAAGCAGGGAATAGAGTGACAGTATCCCCTTTCCATTTAACCCCTATCCAGAAATCCCAGGGGAAAGACCCTTCAGAAAATTTCAATTTTAATCCAGGCAGCACAAGCTCAGTACTTTTGTCTTTCTCTATTTTAAGTATATAAATGTCATCCTTTGTTCCTGTTTTTTGGTTAAATATACTGCCATCCGGGAAAATGACCCCGTATTCAGTGAATAGTGGGTCCTTTGGTATTGTAGGGATGAGGCCCTTTCTTTCTACTTTTACTGAATAATTAAAAAAGTATTCTCTTCCTTGAAGATCCATTACTATTACAGTGAATCTATGTACCCCAGTTGCCAATTTTACTTCAGGTATTGTCTTTTTCACAACCGGGGGTATTATGTCTTTGTAGCCTGTGAGTCTAAAATATGAATCAGAGTAACGCCCTCCTTCATATAGGTAAAAAATTTGAGCCAGTGAATTTTTGCTGTAAGGAATTGAATCCAGTTCCACCACTGCCACGGTATCATTATCTATAACAATTTTTAAGTGCACAAAATACGAGCACTTAACTAAAATGTTAAATCTTTCCGGGATCTTGGTGGTATCTTCTTCTCTTAAATCAAAGATGCCAAGAGGAGACAGTAATCTTACTCCTTTGAATTTTAGATTGTGGTTTACATTGAAATAAAAGGCTGGGTTGAAAGCAATATCCATATTCCTTCTAATTTCAAAATGCAGATGTGGTGGGCCTGCTCCAGATTCTCCGGAGTATCCAATGATTTCTCCCTTCTTCACCTTTGGTTTTTGTTCAGGGAAATGATCGAGGAAAAATCTTTTATTTTTATACTGTAAACTTCTGACCAGTCTTTCTAAATCTTTCCTGAATCTCTCCAGATGTGCATATACGTAAATATTCCTGCTCTTTCCTTTAACGTAAAGTACCTTACCCAGTCCGAAAAAGGAAGATTTTATTCTTACAACTTCTCCATCCTCCACAGCTACAACAGGAATACCATCTCTGTGGTTTGTGCTGAAGTCAACTCCCATGTGGAACCGGGTGATTCTATTTTCTGCAAATGCAGAGGTTAGTCTTGAATTATGGGCAAGTGGCAGGGGTAATGTGATGATCAACCAGAAGAGGAAGCTCACACGTATTGGATTTGATTCAGAGTTTTCAGAAATTCTTTGTTGCTGGAAGTGATTCTCATTTTCTCCTGCAGGAATTCCATGGCTTCGATTGGGTTCATTTCGGATAGTATCTTTCGTAGTACCCAGACTTTGTTGAGAACATCCTTAGGTAGAAGCAGCTCTTCTCTTCTAGTCCCCGATTTATTAAGATCAATGGCCGGGAATATCCTTCTGTCTGCAAGTTTTCTATCCAATACCAGCTCCATATTTCCAGTACCCTTGAATTCTTCAAAGATCACTTCATCCATTCTTGAGCCAGTCTCTATGAGTGCGGTTGCAATTATTGTTAAAGACCCTCCCTCCTCGATATTTCTTGCAGAGCCAAAGAATTTTTTGGGCTTTATAAGAGCAGTAGAATCAATACCGCCCGAAAGCGTCCTACCAGAATGAGGAGTAACCACGTTGTACGCCCTTGCTAGTCTTGTGAGGGAATCCAGAAGAATAACAACATTCTCCCCCAATTCGACCAGTCTTTTAGCTCTTTCGAGTACAATTTCTGCCACGTGAGTATGTCTGTCTGCAGGCATATCAAAAGTTGAGCTGATGATCTCATCTGCAGGAACCTTTCTCTTGAAGTCTGTAACTTCTTCCGGTCTCTCATCAATGAGAAGTACAATGAGTTTCACATGTTCTCCATGATTTGTAAGGATTGAATTAGCTATCTGCTGCAGAAGCACTGTTTTACCGGCACGAGGTGGAGAAACAATGAGTCCACGTTGCCCCATGCCTATGGGCACAAAGAGGTCCACGATTCTCATAGAGAGATCTTCAGGATTTGGGACCTCCAAGGCAAATTTTCGTGTGGGATAAAATGGGGTGAGTTCTTCAAACGTTGGTCTCTCCTTGGCCTTCTCCCAGGGGTGTCCATTAACAAGTTCTGCCTTCACAAGTGCTAAATTCTTTTCCCCTTCTCGTGGAGGCCTTGCGAATCCTTGTATGAAATCGCCACTTCTGAGTCCGAGTTTTTTTATCTGAGAATGGGAAACATAGATATCCTCGGAACTGGGGGCGTAATTATATTTTTTTAGTCGAATGAACCCAAATCCTCCCTGATCCTCAAGTATCTGGAGGACACCCTCGACATATTTGAGTCCTTCTTTTTCTGCCTGAGCCTCTACTATTTTGGTGATGAGTTCCTTTTTCCGGTAGTTGTGATAATTAGGAATCTCCAGCTCCTTGGCTATTTTGTAAAGTTCTGTAACTCTTTTGCTTTCAAGATCTTTTACCTCAAACACTTCTTCACCTCCTATATCATTTTGGTGTCATTTATATAAAGTTCAAATTTTGCATCCAGTGGTTTAGCTGCCCTCTGAGCGACAAGAACTCTTGATAAAAATATCTGGAAGAACTCCACTACGGGAGCGATACTGGTGTCAATTTCGATATAATAGGATATTATTCTATCCTCTGGTTTTACCAACACCTTAGATTTTGTTGCTGCAAAATTTACTCTGTCATGAATATCTACCTTTAGGTTTTCCCAGATATTACCCATTTTTCTTACTCTGCTTCTATGTACATCTGCCTTATCTGCTAGAATCAAAGCCCCGGAGATTACAGAAGATGGAAAGCCGTCCTCCTCATGGTGGTTCCCTATAGCCATCATCACGTCTGCAACTTCCAGAGGAGCCATACCCATCTCTTCAAGTAGTTTTCCGGCAAGAATTGCTCCAACTTGGGCATGATGCTCCCTGTTTACCAGATTACCTATATCATGAAGCAATCCTGCAATTTCACCAAGTTCTTTAACCCTTTCAGGAAACCCCAGAGAACCGAGAATGTACCCTGTTCTTTTTGAAACCCATGTGACATGTCTTAGACCGTGCTCTGTATAGCCCATGGCCTCCAGTTGTTCATCGGCCTTTTTTATGTATGTCAACACCTTTTCGTTTTTTAAGAGATCATCCACCGTTATCCGTTTCATTACTATTTATACCTCCTCGAGAAAATTTATATTAGCTTCAATGGCATTACCTATTACCACGAAGTCTGCTCCAGCCTTGAAGGCTCTATCTATTTTTTCCTTTGTATTAAGTCCACCTCCGACAACCAGAGGTAACGGGACTTTTTCTTTTATCTCTCTAATCATTTCTTCTGGCACCGGTAACCGAGCACCTGAGCCTGCTTCCAAGTAAATCAGCTTAAACCCGAGCATCCAAGAAGCAAGCGCATGTGCAAGGGCAATATCTGTTTTATCCCGTGGAATAGGCCTTGTTCCTGAAATGAATTCTACAGAGGTTACGTTACCGGACTCTATAAGCATGTAAGCTGTGGGGATAGGCTCAATCCCAAAATGTTGAATGAGTGGAGCCATTCTTACCTGTTCTCCGATTAAAACGTGGGGATTTCTACCGCTTACAACCGATAAAAAGAGAATAGCATCTGCGTGCTTCGAGACCTGATAATGACTTCCTGGAAATATTATAACAGGTAGAGTTGTATTTTCTTTTACCTTTTGAATGAAATTATCAAAAAATGGATTCATGAGCAGACTGGTTCCCACAAATATTCCCTTCACGGCCTTATTTTTTTCGGCCCTTTTCAGAACATCTCCGACCCTTTCAGTGTCAATTCTGTCAGGATCCAGCAGTATAAAGGCCCCTCTATTGCCTTCAAGAAACAATTTTTTGTATAGTTTTTGCAATATTTACCCCCCCTTTTTTGATTATAAGCCCCCACAATGCGGGCGAAGTGCTGAAAATCATTTTTACCAGGTTAAATGATTTTATTTCTGTAAGATTTTTTCCATGGAAGACCCTTTTCAGTTCCTGTGCCAAAATGTTAAGTTCACTATCATCCATTGAGTATATTATTTGCCTTGCTAGGAGAGAGAGCCGATAATCCTTCTCTAAAATGTTATTTATTTTTTCCCTGTATTCTTCGGGTTTATCTTCTACTATAGCGAGGGAAGCTATATTTCCTGAAATAAATGCGTTGGCTATTCCTCCTCCGGATAAGGGATCAGCGAATCTTGCTGCATCTCCAGTGAGGAAGACCCTATCCTTCTGGAATTCCAGATCCAATCCGCCGCTGGGAACCGTTCCTCTCAGAAATCCCAGTATCTTTGCACCCTTATAGTATTTATCTAAAAATTTAGCTAAATAATTCCAGGAAGCGTCCCCGGGGTCTGTGGTACCTACTCCCACATTAGCATAACCATCATCTTTCGGAAACACCCATGCATAGCCACCAGGAGCCAGGTTGTTGCCAAAATAGAAGAGTATGGTTTTACCGTCTATCTCTGGATGATAGAGATAAACTTGGGAGCAGTAGTGCACAATCTTAGGCGGATTTTCGATCCCTGAGAGCAATGCAACCCGTGAGGCAGGGCCATCTGCACCTATAATATTTTCGGCGTAAACACTCATTTTCCCATTCTTTCCTTCCAGTTTAATTTTGTAATATTTTCCATCTTTCTGTATATCCACCATAGGGGTTCCTACAAGAGGCTCTGCTCCCTGTTCTACAGCTCTTTCAAAAATATGCCTATCAAAGATTTTCCTTTCCAATACTGCTCCTATGCCATCCTCTTTTTCAATAAATATGGATTCCCCATTTTCGAATGTTAAACCTGCTCTGTATATTATTGTAGCCACTCCCTTTTTTGGTTTAACCAGATTAAGAAAATTGCAAGAGACTCCTTCTGCACAGAGTATATTTCTGCCAACCTCCCTCTGCTTTTCAACTATCAAGGTTTTAAGTCCCCTGCTGGAAGCTGTTAAAGCTGCTGAGCTTCCTGCGGGACCAGCCCCCACTATAACGAGATCATACCTATTCACGGATTTCCTCTTCTGGAAGTTATTTATTTATCCAGCAAAATGCTCAATTTGTCAAGTCTTTTTTCAGAAAGTAAACAGAAAGCCATCCTGTATCCTGCTCTTCGTCCACAACTTTAACCCATGTTTTCCTTTCTCGTTCAATCATTGTGAATTTTTCTTCTGGATTTTCATAATATTTTATAACTTCAGATTCTCCGCTGGGCCTTGCATACAGAGGAACTTTAAGACCGAATTGTACCATATCTTTTCTTGTTTCGGCGTTAAAGGAGAGTCTCATGTTTTTCTCTTCCAGAAATTTCGGTTTAGAGGTGAGCTGCACTATCATTAAAATTATTGCAAGAAATACTACACCCACAAGGAAGGCACTAAAGAATTTACTTTCTCCACCTCCTCTGAATCCTAAAAAGGGTGATTTTGGAACTTTTTTATCCAGTTTCACATAATAAATATATGTTAAACAAAACACAATGTCAAGGTTGACTTCCTTATGATTCCGAAATAATATTTAGTAATGTTCCTCGTGGAACATGTGAAAGCATTATACAGACTTTTGAATCATCTGTACAAGAGTGAAGTGAGAATCCTGGGTGGAAATTACCCATTATGTATACATGTAGGGGATGAGGGGGAATTTATCAAAGTTGCAGAAAAATGGAATGGAAAGAGAAACATATACGTTGGAATAAGAGACAGAAGCGAGAAGGTTAGAAGATGTGCTACCATGTGGGATATTGTGGCTATCCAGACCATAGTTATAGACCTTGATCCTCAAAGGCCCAAAGATATACCTTCCACAGATGAAGAACTGAAAAAAGCCATTGATGTAGCTCAACATATAGCAGATTGGTTTAAAGGAAATGGTTATAAAGAGCCTTACATTGCAGTAACAGGGAATGGCACACAGCTGTTCTTTTCGATTCCAAGAGTGGATGTAGAGGATAAAAATAGATATGTATTACAAGACAAATTACAAAATTTTGAAATATTCTTGAGGAGGAAATTCAAGGATGAATTGAAGAAAAAAGGAGTAATCCTTGACAGCATGTACGATCTTCCCAGGATTACCCGGGTTATAGGGACTCTAAATGTAAAGGGGAAAGAGATGCCAGGAAGAACAAGAAGATGTTCCAAGTGGCTAATTTTACCCACAGAGAGAAGAGAAGACAGCAGATTAAAGGAGTTTATATTTGGGAGTATTTGATTGTTCGTAGTCCGAACCATATATTACTTTCCGGAGGTATACAATGAAAGAACTGGCACTGTATGCAATGGAAATATTAAAGGGAAGGGGTGTAGATTATGCAGATATAAGGATTACAAGGTATAATTATGAGAGCTTTATAGTCCAGGACTTATCTCCCAAACTGGTGAATGTTGAGGAGACCTATGGATTTGGAATTCGTGTACTCTATGACGGCGCATGGGGCTTTGCATCATCTTCCAGGGTTGACAAGAAGGAGATCGAAAAGATTGCAGAAAGGGCGCTGGATATAGCAAAATCAAGTTCAATGGCAAGAGGAGATTTCAGAGTAAAGCTTGCATCAGAACCTGTGCATGTTGATAAATATTTAACACCTATTGAGATTGACCCTTTCTCAATTCCTGTTGAAGAGAAATTGAACCTTCTTCTGAAAATCAATGAGACAATGTTAAAGGTTAAGGAAATCGTAAAAGCAATATCACGCATGCAGTTCAGGAGAAGAGAACAAATATTCGCTTCCACTGAGGATTCACTAATTGAGACTATAATCTATACGTCCAATGCCAGCTATACAGCCTTTGCCGTTGGCAATAATGATACCCAGACACGGAGTTTCCAGGATTATCCTCTAAATGCAGGGTATGAGCACATCAAGAAGCTAGGGCTCATTGAGAATGCCGAAAGGATTGCAGAAGAGGCAAGAATGAAACTGTATGCAGAAGAGCCAGATGAAGAGGTGCTGGATCTGGTTTTGGATCCTGCACATCTATCCCTCACAATCCATGAATCTGTAGGACATCCCACTGAACTTGATAGAGTCCTGGGTTATGAGGCCAATTTTGCTGGAAGAAGTTTTGCAACGCCTGAAAAGCTGGGGAAATTTCGTTATGGCTCTCCCCTTGTGAATTTTATTGCTGATAATACCTTATCAGGAGGTCTAGCCACCACAGGTTATGATGATGAAGGTGTTGAGTGTCAGAAGTGGTATATTGTAAAGGAGGGAATCTTAGTCGGATACAGCACCACCAGAGAGGTAGCACCTCTTATTGGAGAGGTAAGATCCAGAGGTTCTGCGAGAGCCGATAATTTTTACAGTTTCCCAATTAACAGAATTCCAAATCTTTATCTTGCACCTGGAAATGAAAAGGCTACGCCTGAAGAGCTGATCCAGGATGTTAAAAGGGGGATTTATATTGAAGGTAGAGGAAGTTACTCAATAGATCAGATGAGATTAAATTTTCAGTTTGGTGGTGATCTTTTTTACAGGATTGAAAATGGTAAAAAGACAAAAATGTTAAAAAATGTGATATACCAATCCATAACTCCCGAATTCTGGAATTCGCTAGATGGATTGACCGATGAAAGGTTCTGGGAGCCCAGAGGATTCCTCACCTGCGGGAAAGGAGAGCCGATACAATCGGCTCAGATGACAAACGGGGCTCCCTACGCAAGGTTTAGAAAAATAAGAACAGGAAGGGGTAGAAGATGAAGGAAGTAATTGCTGAAAAGATTATAAAAGAAAGCAGTGGTGATGAAACAGTTGTTTATTTTATGAGCTACAATCGCCATTATACCCGATTTGCTGAAAATAGAATTACCCAGAACATGGCGAGGGATGTCACAGAAATTAATATCGAGGTTCACTTTGGAACAAGAAAAGGAAGTGCAGCCACCACATCGCTGAATTACGAGGATATAAAAAATACTTTGAAAAGAGCAGAACAAATAGCAAGGCATTCCCCCGAAGACCCTGAATATGTCCCCCCTTTGGAACCGGTGAAAATAAAGAATATAGAAAGATTTTATGAGGAGACACTGAATCTTACCCCAGAGAATAAGGCTCTTTCTCTTCGTAAAATCTTCAGTTCTGCATCCCGGCATGGCGTAAAGGTCGCAGGTCTTTATACCAACGGAGAGAGAGAATTCGCTGTATACAACTCAAGGGGGCATGAAGCGTACCACAAATCCAGTGAAGTATCTTTTTCTATAACAGTGCAGGGTGAAGATTCTTCCGGATATACAGCCTTTTTTGATGAAAATATTGAGAGATTAGATTTGGAAAAAGAGTATGAGGGAGCTTTCAAAAAGCAGGAACTGGGTAAAAATCCTAAGGAGGTTGAACCAGGAATTTACAAGGTCATTTTAGAGCCGGTAGCATTATCCAATCTGCTTTTATTCCTCTATATGCAAATGGACGCCAGAGCAGCTGATGAGGGGCGGTCCTTTTTCAGTGGGAAAATAGGAAAAAAAATATTTAACGAATTAGTAAACTTGTATATTGACCCCTATTCAAAAGTAAATCCTGCTATTCCCTTTGATGGAGAGGGATTCCCTCTTGGTTACATCAATTTAATAGATAGGGGTGTAGCTAAGTCCCTTATTTGTGATAGGTACTGGGCTAAAAAGACAGGTAGAAAACCCACCGGTCGGCCTTTCTTTTTCAACATGGATGATGGGCAGATGGATGTTGAAGATTTGATAAAAGAGGTTGATAGAGGAATTCTTGTGACAAGATTCTGGTATATTAGATATGTGGATCAAAAAAGTATCACAGTCACCGGAATGACCAGAGATGGGACATTTATGATAGAGGATGGGAAAATTGCATACGGTACAAAAAATATGAGATTTAATGAATCAGTTGTCAATGTGTTGAAAAATGTTTTGAAACTTGGAAAGGGGAAGAGAGTAGGGGTCGAGTATTGGGGAAGTGGTGCAAATTATATACCAACAGCTCTGGTAAGCGAATTTAATTTCTCCAGTAAGACTAAGTTCTGACAATTTGAGCTGTCGTTAAGTAACCAGTATGTGAGATCATACGTTCACGTGGTCTTGTTTTCCCCTCTCTTATAAGAATTTCTCTCTCCAGAATTTCCACTGTCTTTATTCTGATAAAACCATTTTTTTCCAGTTTAAAAACGGTCTTCTGAACCTGTTCAATATTAGGAGATAGAGAAGCCCAAAAGCCTCCTGGTTTAAGAGCCTCAAGGGCCTTAGGAACGATATTCCATGGCTCGGGTACATCCACAAATACTACATCCATATTTTCTATACCAAATCCATCAAGTGCTACGTCTCTAATAATAAATTCAACCCTATCTGAAAGGCCATAATTTTCAACATTAGCCTTAGCTAGCCTGTTAAATTCTTCCCTTCTCTCGAAGGAGAATACCTTCCCTTCCTTACCTACAATAGTGGCAAGAGCTACTGTCAAACCTCCTGAACCTGAACCTACTTCTGCTACTTTTTTACCGTAGGATACTCCGGTTTCAAGTATTAAATACCCTATATCCTTTGGGTACATTATGGTTGTCTTTCGCTTTATGAAGAGGATAAGATCACTTGTAGAAGGAAAAAGCAGATAAAAGGTATGCCCGGTATTGCTCTTTAGTTTGTCGCCGTATTCAATATGTTCCGGGAATATCAATTCTCCAAGGTGAGTGGAAAAACGCAAACCTTTACTATATTTTAACAAATATAAAGCCTTCGGGCCTCCATAAAGTATAAAATACTCTCCTTCTCTAAGAGGCATCTATTATAGCTCTTCTACAATGCCCAGTGTCTCAAGAAGGGTTCTGGCAGCTTCTCTGCCTCTATTCCCTACTTTTCCTCCAGCCCTGTCTATTGCTTCGTCCATTGTATTGGCAGTGATAATTCCGAAAGTTACAGGTATACCGTACTCCAGCACGAGTCTCCCTATGCCTCTGGTTACCTCACCCGCGACAAAATCGAAATGTGGAGTTTCTCCTCGAATTATAGCAGCCAGTGCTATAATACCTTGGTATTTTCTGTTTGAATCAAGGATTTTTTTAATGATAAAGGGGATTTCAAAGGAGCCGGGAACACGGAATACATCTATATTCTTTTCATCTACACCATGCTGTAACAATTCTTCCTTTGCTTCTTCCAGGAGTTTTTCTGTTACTATTCTATTAAATCTGGATACCACTATTGCTATATTCTTGCCCTCACCTTTTATTTTTCCGACAAATTCCATGATTTTCACTCCTTGCTATATGGAAATTTTTTTAATTCCCCGAGAAGATGTCCCAGTTTATCGCGTTTAACTTCCAGATATTTAAGGTTCTCGGGGCGTGGCTCTACAATAATTGGCACTCTTTCTACCACTTTAAGGCCGTATCCTTCCAAACCTACAATTTTTTTGGGATTGTTGGTCAGAAGTCTAATGGTGGAAAGCCCCAGATCAACCAGTATCTGGGCACCTATCCCGTAATCCCTTAAATCAGCTGGGAAGCCAAGTTTTTCGTTTGCTTCAACTGTGTCAAACCCTAAATCCTGCAATTCATATGCCCTCAATTTATTTTCAATTCCTATTCCTCTACCTTCCTGTCTCATGTAAACAAGAACACCGAGGCCTTCCTTTTCAATCATTTGCATAGCTGTGTGGAGCTGGTCTCCGCAATCACACCTGTATGAGCCGAAAACATCCCCTGTGAGGCATTCAGAATGAACTCTTACCAGAACATTCTGCTTACCATACACATCTCCCTTAACCAGCGCTACATGAACCTCACCTGTGAGTTTATCCTTATAGCCAACAACGCGGAATACTCCCCAACGTGTAGGTAATTTTGCCTCTGCAATTTTTTCAATGAGTTTTTCCCTTTTTAAACGATATTTTATCAGGTCTTCAATTGTGATTATCTTGAGCCCAAATTTTTCTGCAAACTGAAACAATCCGGGCAATCTCATCATCGATCCATCATCATCCAGAATTTCACATATTACTCCGGCAGGATATAATCCAGCAAGCCTTGCCAGATCCACCGATGCTTCAGTATGGCCAGCTCTTCTTAATACACCACCTTCTCTTGCCATCAGTGTATAAACATGACCGGGTTTCGCAAAATCTTCTGCGCCTTTCCTCAAATCCACGGCATATTTTATAGTTATAGCACGATCAAAAGCTGAAGTTCCTGTGGTTGTATCTTCTTTTGCATCAATTGGTATACCGAAATTAGTTCCATGTTTTGAGGTATTATCTACTGGTAATTCTAATTCCAATTCCTTGAATCTTGACTCTGTAAGTGCAAGACAAACAAGACCCCTTCCATATTTGGTCATGAAATTTATAATCTCAGGAGTAACTTTCTCTGCGGCTATAACTAAGTCTCCCTCATTTTCCCTATCTTCGTCATCCACCACAATGACGATCTTTCCCTTTCTTATATCTTCTATGGCTTCTTCTATTGTAGCAAATTTACGTTCCATTTCCTCACTCAAAATAAGGTTTTAATTTTTTGAAAGTTTTTTCAATCCCCTCAGGAATCACTTTCGTTTCGCCTATTATGGGCATAAAATTTGTATCACCGTTCCATCTTGGAACAACATGGATGTGAATATGACCTTCAAAACCTGCTCCTGCCACTCTTCCTATATTAATTCCTATGTTAAAACCATCTGGATTTGCAATTTCTTTCAAAACCTTTACCGATTTTTGCGTTAATGCCATGATTTCTTTTAATTCTTCATCTGTTAGATCCTCCAAATTAGCCACATGCCTTTTAGGAGCTACCATCAGATGACCGGGATTGTAAGGGAAAAGATTTAACATGACCATCGCATGTTGAGTTTCTTTAAGAACGTATTGTTTCTTCTCGCAAAATATGCATTTAACGCTGTCGTCAACATGTAGAATATATTCCATCCTCCAAGGAGCCCAGATTTTTTTCATGTCACAATTTTACAACAGGTTAGGGAAATATTCAATAAAAGTTGACAAATTGAACCTGAAATATTAAAATTATTCAGCTTAAGTTCATTATAAAAATAGAAATTAAAACTTGACAAAACAGGTTTACTCATATATATTATATACGCTCTCAAAAATGTTCTTTGAAAAAAAGGTGGCGTGTCTCTGGACAAAAATACTTTGAGAATGAGGATCTTTCCCTATGGAGGGTTTGATCCTGGCTCAGGGCTAACGCTGGCGGCGTGTCTTAGCCATGCAAGTCGTGCGGGGGTAAGAGATGAACCTTCGGGTTCGACTCTTACCCTAGCGGCGGACGGCGGAGTAACACGTGGCTAACCTGCCCCTGGGAGGGGGATAACCACCCGAAAGGGTGGCTAATACCCCATACAGTCCTGAAGGGGCATCC
>QNDO01000016.1 GCA_003644895.1 Candidatus Hydrothermota bacterium
CCGAAGTATTAAGCTTTCTTCAAATTTTATTTTAAATTACATCAATGTAATTACTACTATAATCAATTCTAACGAAACACACCCAATACAACCATATATTGAATACTTAAACTGAACATCCCTTGCAGCTTTTCTATAACAATCTATATATGTAGCAACATATTTTGGACTTTTTCCCAACAGTCGAGAGGCTGGAGGATCAGTCTGGATACCATATGCCAGAGCTACACCAGCCAGCTGCCCAAAAAATCCGACCCCAGCCCACAACAAACTATTAACATCAGCATTTGCCTCACTCTTGGCTTGTGCGCATACATCCACCTTATTTACTTTCTCCTGTGCGTTCAAAAGCACAGGATTGGCTATTACCGTCAGAGCAAGAAGCCCCGCCACTACTTTCAACGTAAGCCCTTTCATATGACCCTCCTTTTTAGGCCTATTTGATTTATTTTACACTAGGAAACATCCTTCGTCAATACTTGATAAAAATTTACACAAAAATAATTAGAAGCAATGCAAGGCACAATGTATAAAAACCAAAATATTGAATCTTATTATTTATAGTGATTCTTTTCAAAATAAACAGTGCTAATAATCCTGAAAGTAAAGCAGCAAAGAACGGCAAGACATAACCACTTATATTCAATGCCTCAACCTCTCCGGCTTTTAAAAAGGCTGCTCCCAAAATAGCAGGAATTGAAAGAAGGAAAGAAAAACTGAAAGCTTCCCGTTCATTTACTCCCAGTAAAAGAGCCATTGTAATAGTACTGCCTGAGCGAGAGATCCCAGGTATAATGGCCAATGCTTGTGCAATACCTATGAGAAAGGCAATTTTTAAATTTATAGTTTTTTCTTTCTTTCTTTTTGTTATAAAGAGGGTAAAGAGAATAAGTGAATTTACTAAGAAAAAATATTTAACATAATGAACTGTTTCAAATAATCCCTCAATTTTTTCATTTAACAAAATACCAACTACTCCTGCTGGTATGGAAGCCACAAATAAATAAAAAATTGGGTGCTTTAGGAATTTCTCTCTTCTGAAAAGTTTTATAATGTCTCTCCAGAAGTATATAAAGATCGCGGTAAGGGTAGCTACATGGAGTAAAATTTCAAAGCCTATACCCGGTTTATTGACTTCCAGTAAATTTTGAGCCACAACAAGATGTCCGGAACTCGAAACAGGCAGGAACTCAGTAAGACCCTGAATTATTCCTACTATCAAGCGATTCATGTATCTCCCTTTTCATTTCGCTTACAGTCTCTTTGAGTTCTTTTAAAAAGTCTTTAATTTCTCTTATCATAGTAGAATAAACTTCGGGCATAACCTCTTCTGTATCGTTTTCCCTCAGCATTCTTGAAGCTGCCTTAAGAGTATAACCTTTTTCAAGGAGTTTTTTAATGATAAGCGCTCTTTTCAGATCCTGACGCGTGTAAAGCTTCCTCCCCCGTCTTCTTCGGGGTTTGAAAGGAGATATAGATTTTTCCCAGTATCGCAATATATTGGGCGACACTCCCACAAGCTCGGCAAGCTCTGATTGCGTAAAGAAATACTTCACAGCTAAAAATTAAAGCGGTGTAACTGTTCGGTCAAGGATTTGAATATCCCGAACATTTAATTTATTTTTAAACAATGCACATGACAGTAAGAATATTTCTGATACTTATTTCTTATATATCAACGGAATGGAAAGCTTATACCAACTGCGGATATCCTATGGATTTTGCCGTGAGAGAAGATACTGTATTTATAGCAACAAATGGGGGCATAAGATATTTTAATCCCGGTGATATTGAATTTTCTGGTAATACATTTGTACTGCAACATTCAAGTTGTTTCACCAGCGTGAATGGACTCGCTAGAAATATTATAACCCAGATAGAAATAGATAGTCAGGGAGGATTATGGGCAGTAGTTAAAGATCAAGGTATTTATGTAAAGCCTCCAGGAGAATCAAATTTTTTTAGCTACAAACTTCCCTTTCAATCAATAAAAGATACTCGCAGCTTAAAGACTCAATCGAACTTTCTCATTGTAGGTACTAACGACGGGCTTTTTGTGGTTGACACTAAGGGAGATTATTCTGTTGATAATGACCAGATCTTGCCTCCTCAAGAGATATTGGATACAGTAAAATATTTTTATGAAGACAACGACACAATCTACATAACAACAGGGGGGGAAGTTTATTACTGGAGTAGTGGCAGTGTTTCTGAATTTACTTTACCTTACATATCCGGCAGTCTGACAGCTTTTGCTAAAGAAGGTAACATCTACGCATATGGAACAGGAGATGAACTTGTTTTTGTTTCAGGTGACTCAATTTATATATATCACACCGGTAAGACTTACAATCTACAAATCAATAAGGATACTGTGTATGCAGCTACTTATTCAGGACTCTTGAGGTTATATTCTCAGACAATGGAGAGCCTTACTACCATAACAACAACTTCTTTTGTGGTTCTTGATAGTTTTATCATTTATGGAGCTTACTTTTATTCAGAAAACTATTACGAAATAGGTTCTGGACTTAGAATAATAAAAAATGGTCAAAATTACAGGGAAAAACAGAATGTGTATTTCAACAGGTATACAAGCATCAGGATAGGACAAGACGGAAAGCTTTGGGGAGGTATATTAACCTGGAAAGAAAGCAGAGATATTCTTCCTTCAAAATTGATATACCTTCAAAATGATTCACTTTTCACTGTAGATAGTCTTTACCAGAGAGACAGAGCTGTTAGAAGCCTTAGCATCGATGCAGAAAATAATATTTGGTGCGGAACGTTTTCTACCAATGGACAGGGTATTATTATATATAATTCCGACGGACAATTTATTGAGAGGATTACCGAGTTGCCCTCTCTTATAGTGTGTCATATTTATACCGGTAATGACACACTTATAGCCCTGTTTCAGGATGGAATATACCAACTACACAAAAATGGCAACGGCTATACATACTCCCTTTTATACACCGTGGACTATCCTACATGGGTAGAACCTGATGGGGGTGGGAAAATATGGATAGGAACTGAAAACAATGGCGTACTTGTGGTGGAGAAAAACGGTAATCTTTTATTCCACTTTACAGAAACGGATTTTGGGACACCTCTCATAAACGTGATAAAACACCACCATGGAATAACCTATATCGGGACAGGAAATGGCCTTTATCAATACAATGGTACTTTGACCAGACTCTGCACAGGAGAGACCAGAGACATAGAATTTTATAAAAACTATGTATGGGCTCTTCAGGATTCTGCCTTAAGAGTTTTAACTGCAGATGATGGAAAAGTGGTGGAGAGCTTTAATGCAGGCAATTCTCCCTTTATTCCTATGGAAACCCCCTTTTATAAGGTCCGAGATGTTTTAGAGATAGACTCTGCTGGAAACCTGTGGGTTGCAGGTGAAGAAGGTCTTTTCTATGTCAAGGTAGATTATGGTCTGCAGACCTTAACAGATAAATTGTATGTGTATCCAAACCCTGCTACTAAGGGTGAACCGGTGTATATAGAGAATGCAGATAAAAAGCCCGCAGTGTATTCCCTTGATTTAAGAAAAATTAAAATTGAGTTGACAAGAGAAGGAACACGTTTTATACTGAATACTCAAGAACTGGAGAGGGGGTTGTATATAATTCAGGTACCAGGTAAAAAACCTGCAAAACTATTTATTAAATAGCCTTTAGTTGTGTGTTCTCAACAAAAAAGTTATAATAAAACGTATAGCAGGCAAATGTGAATAAAATTAAAGGAGGGTTTCAAAGTGAGTAAAAAGTACGTCTATTTCTTTGGAGGAGGGAAAGCTGAGGGTTCAAAGGAGATGAAGAATCTCCTCGGTGGAAAGGGAGCTAACCTTCACGAAATGACAAACCTGGGAATTCCTGTTCCACCGGGATTCACCATCTCCACTGAGTCATGTGTTCACTATTTCAAAACTGGAAGGTATCCAGAAGGATTAAAACAGCAAGTAGAAGAGGCAGTGAAGAGACTTGAGGAATTAACCGGTAAAAAATTTGGTTCCACAGAAAATCCTTTACTCGTTTCAGTGAGATCAGGGGCAAGAGTTTCAATGCCGGGCATGATGGACACTATCCTGAATCTTGGATTAAACGATGATGCAGTTAAAGGTCTAGCAAAAAGAACAGGTGATGAACGATTTGCTTATGATTCCTACAGGAGATTCATCCAGATGTTCAGCGAAATTGTTATGGGAATACCTCACAAGGTATTCGAAGAACTCCTTGATAAAAAGAAAAAGGAAAAAGGTGTGAATCTTGACTATGAGTTGGATGCTGATGCTTTAAAGGAACTTGTCGAAGAATACAAGACCAAGGTTAGGGAACTCACCGGTAAGGAATTTCCCCAGAATCCCCAGGAACAATTATGGATGGCTATAGAGGCAGTTTTCAAATCATGGAACAACAAAAGGGCCATTGAGTATAGGAAGCTTCACAGAATACCCGATGACTGGGGAACAGCAGTAAATGTCCAAACCATGGTGTTCGGTAATATGGGATTCGATTCTGCAACAGGTGTTGCCTTTACTAGAGATCCTTCCACAGGTGAGAAGATCCTTTACGGAGAGTATCTACCTAATGCACAAGGAGAAGATGTGGTAGCAGGGATAAGAACTCCTAAGCCTATCTCCGAGCTTGAGAAGGAAATGCCAGAAGCATATAAGCAACTTGTGGAAATATTCGATAGACTGGAGAAACATTACAGGGATATGATGGACCTTGAATTTACAATAGAAAAAGGAAAAGTCTATCTGCTTCAGACAAGGGTAGGTAAAAGAAGTGCAAGAGCTGAAGTTAAAATCGCGGTGGATATGGTAAAAGAGGGTCTGATTACCAAAGAAGAGGCTATAATGAGAGTAGATCCTAAGAGGGTCGAGCAACTGCTTCACCCCATGGTAGACCCCAAAGCTCCTAAAAACGTCATTGCAAAGGGACTGCCCGCTTCTCCTGGTGCAGCATCAGGAAAAGTAATTTTTGATTCAGAAGAAGCAGCTGAACTTGCTGAAAAGGGGGAACGAATAATACTTGTAAGAGACGAAACTTCTCCTGAAGACATAAAAGGAATGGCTAGGTCAAAGGGAATTCTCACCTCACGCGGAGGCATGACTTCGCATGCAGCTGTCGTAGCAAGAGGGATTGGGACACCCTGTGTAGTAGGAGCTGAAGAAATCGAGGTGGACTATGGGAAAGAAGAATTTAGAGTGGGTGATGTAACAGTTAAGAAAGGTGATGTTATCACAATAGATGGCTCCACAGGAGAAGTTATGGTAGGAGAGGTTCCTACCGTTGACCCTGAATTTTTCCCTGAGTTTTCAGAGCTTCTGGAATGGGCTGATGAGTTCAGATGGATTGGTGTAAGAGCAAATGCTGATACTCCAATGGATGCAGAAAGGGCTAGGAAATTTGGTGCTGAGGGAATTGGACTGGCAAGAACAGAACATATGTTTTTCGAGGGCGAAAGAATATATGCAATGCAAGAAATGATACTAGCAAAAACCAAAGAAGAGAGGGAAAAGGCACTTTCCAAACTTCTCCCAATGCAGAGAGAAGACTTCAAAGGTCTTTTCAAGGCAATGGATGGTTTCCCAGTTACCATTCGACTTCTGGATCCACCTCTTCACGAGTTTGTTCCAAAAACAGAGGAACAAATCAAAGAACTATCAGAACGCACCGGCATTCCAGCTGAGGAGATTAAGGCGAAGGCAGAAGCTCTCAGGGAAGCAAACCCTATGCTGGGGCACAGAGGATGCCGTTTGGGAATAACTTATCCTGAAATCACTGAAATGCAGGTAAGGGCTATATTCGAAGCCGCATGCGAAGCAAAGAAAGAAGGAGTCAAGGTATATCCAGAAATCATGGTACCTCTGGTCTCCATAAAGAAAGAAATTGAAATTCAGAAGGAAATCATTGATAGAATTGCAAGGGAAGTAATGGAAGAAACGGGAATAGAAATAGAGTACTCAGTGGGAACAATGATAGAGTTACCAAGAGCAGCATTAACTGCAGATGAAATAGCGGAAGTGGCTGAATTCTTCTCCTTCGGAACAAATGACCTCACTCAGACCACGTTTGGCTTCTCAAGGGATGATGTAGGGAAATTTGTGCCGAAATACATTGAACTGGGCCTCTTGGAAGACGATCCATTTCAAGTACTTGATCAGAGAGGTGTTGGACAGCTGGTGAAAGTAGGTGTAGAAAAAGGTAGAGGAACAAGGCCTGACTTAAAGGTGGGTATATGCGGAGAGCACGGTGGAGAACCTACATCAGTAAAGTTCTGCCACAGAGTTGGTATGGATTATGTCTCCTGTTCCCCATTCAGAGTTCCGGTAGCAAGGCTTTCCGCAGCCCAAGCTGTTATTGAACAAAAATTTGAAAGAAAGAGGAAACCTCATTAAAAAAGAAAAAGCTGGCGTAGCTCAAACGGCAGAGCAGCGCATTCGTAATGCGCAGGTTGGCGGTTCGAGTCCGCCCGCCAGCTTTTATTTTATATAATGAGCCCACTTCTTTTCAGTGTTTCAGGTTTGAGAGGTATAGTTGGAGAAGATATTACGCCTGAAATAGTAATTAAATATTCAAGAGCCTTTGCAATGGCAAATGGAGGAGTAAAGTATATAGTGGGCCAGGACACAAGACCCCACAGCACAATGCTAAAATACTCAGTAATTGCCTCTTTGTTGGCCTCTGGAAAATCTGTCATAGATATTGGGGTTGTGCCTACTCCCACGCTTCTTTTCTTTGTCAGAGAGAAACATGCAGATGGCGGTATTATGATCACTGCCAGTCATAATCCCATAGAATGGAATGCCTTAAAGTTTGTGAAAAAGGGCGGTGTATTCACTACAGGAAAAGATATAGAACGAATTAAAGACTGTCTTGATGGCTATCTCTCCATCCGCTGGAATGAAATAAAAACAGTACATCAGAATATACAAGCTGTAAAAGACCATATAGATAGAATTCTGGCGCATCCTTTCATAAATGTTGATGAAATTAGGAGGAAAAGATTTAAAGTTGCTTGTGATTGTGTTAATGGCGCTGCTTACAGAGCTATACCAGAACTCTTACGCAGGTTAAATTGTGAGGTGATTGAATTGAATTGTGAACCCTCCGGAATATTTCCCCATAATCCTGAGCCTAGGAAAGAAAACTTAAAAGAATTGGACAAAATCCTACAGGACGGCCAAGCAGATATAGGTTTTGCTACAGACCCCGATGGAGATAGACTGGTAATAGGTTTAAAAAGTACAGGTATTCTTTCCGAGGAATACACGGTCCCTCTGGCATCGTATTATGTTCTAAAGAAAAAGAAAGGCCCCATAGTTGTGAATCTTTCTACCTCCATGCTTATAGAAAAAATAGCCTCCATGTTTAAGGTTAAAGTCCACAGGACACCTGTGGGAGAAGCTAATGTAGTTGAAAAAATGGTACAAATAGGAGCCTTAATAGGTGGAGAAGGTAATGGAGGTGTGATTTTCTCAGAAATCAATCCCACAAGGGACTCTTTAACAGGAATTGCTTTAGTTCTATCGTTGGCAGCAGAAGAAAATCTTGAAGAAATCTATTCAATATTACCGGAATACTCCTTAAAGAAAGAAAGACTGGAATTTACAGGAAACTTACCACTTGAAAAAATTAAAAAAGAGTTTAAAGGTGCTCATTATGATGAAAGAGATGGTATTTATATTCGATTTAGGAGAAAGTGGATACATATAAGAAAATCAAATACTGAACCTATCTTGAGAATTTATGCGGAAGCTCCGGAACCGAAAGAAGTAGAGGAACTTATACAGAAAGCCAGAGAAATAATACTTCCCAACTGATTACTTTTATTTTTAAGCCTGTTGTGTTATCATATTTAAAAAGGAGGGAGTATGAATTTTGAAGAATTAAAATTACGGGCTAAGAAGATTGAACAAGGTAATTATCAAATTATAAGCCGTGACGAAGTTGCAACTCTTATAGACCATACAAATTTGAAACCTACTTCTACTCCGAGAGATATAGAAAACTTAATAGAAGAAGCTATAAGGCACAGATTTAAAACCATATGTATAAACCCTTGTTATGTAAGGCTTGCAGCACAAAAGTTAGAAGGCTCCAGGATCGAAGTATGTACCGTAATAGGGTTTCCACTTGGCCAGAATACTACAGAAATTAAAATAAGAGAAACAGAAAGAGCGCTAGAAGATGGAGCTTCAGAGTTTGATATGGTACTTAATGTAGGAAAATTGAAAGCAGGTGATTATGAATATGTTAAAAATGAAATAGCCGCTATCAAAAAAATCGTAGGTGATAAAATTCTCAAGGTAATTATTGAGACTGCATATCTTGAGGACACAGAAAAAGTTAAAGCTACTGAACTGATAATAGAAGCAGGGGCAGATTTTGTAAAGACTTCAACGGGATTTGGTCCTGGGGGAGCAACCGTTTATGATGTCCTTATTCTAAGTGCAGTAGCCCAGGGTAAAATAGGTGTTAAGGCTGCTGGTGGTATAAGAAGTTATGAAGATGCCCTTAAAATGATAACTGCAGGTGCAACTAGAATTGGAGCCTCGCGAAGTGTCCAGATAGTCACAGAATAAAATAAATCTTTAATTAAAAATGTGATGTTAGAGAGGGGAATTTACCCCTCTCTAACAATAAATAATCTAATAAGCTGTTTCAAATCTTATGGCGCAGTGAATGACCAGCCTGTTTCTGCAGTTTTGCCGCCAGATGTTGCTCTCACCCTACCCCATATACGGGAACCGGATGGCGGAACAGGGGTAATCCTGGCCGCAATTCTGTTATAACCTTGAGAAAGACCAAGCCCCATGGAATTAAATATCTGTGTTAAAGCATTGGCGTCAGCTGCATTGGCATATACTCCTCCCGTTAGACTCGCCACACGCTGCAATTCCGTGAAATCGATATACGAAGTATCTCCAAGTCCTATAGCGTATATGGGAATCTGATAATTTAAAGCCTTGGTAATAACACTGTCCGAAGTAATATCACCACTCTCATTGTCTTCACCATCAGTTAAAACAAGGATTGCATGGCCATATCCTGCCTCTATGTTATCATGGACATGGTCAAGAAGATACCATAGAGAAAGATAGAGGGGTGTTCCACCATATGCAGTTACACTATCAAGAGCAGCAAAAAGACCTGCAGTATCTGTAACATAAACAAAATCCTGAAGAACTCTAAGATAATAATCGTCTATACTATCACCATTAACATCTCCATATCTGGCAGCAAAGTCAAATATTCCAACCTTGTGAGACGCAGAATTCTGAAGTAGAAGTTCTATAAAATCACGTGATGCATCTCTTCTGAGATAATTGGGATCGTTCCAATCCATGCTTCCGCTGGAATCCAAGAGTATCCCTACTTTTATCTTCCCACCGGTACTAGGCTGTACAAATGTTACATCTCTTACTATTACCTGATAGGTAGTGTCTTTGGTAGTGGTTGCCACAGAATCCAATATCATACTTATCTGACTTCCAGAAAGCTGAATCACATTGTCATTTGCATCTAGAGCCAGCAAATTTAAATCAAAATCCCCCGTATTCTGGAAATCTGGGCCTATACTCACAGAGCCTAAGAGTCTCAGTTCTTCAACCGGAGCAGTGCCACCTGTTGTTTCCTCTTCTTTTGTACATGCTGTGAAGAACAAGCCCACAACTACTACACCTATAATTAATTTTTTCATACAACACCTCCGTGGAAAATTCTAAACTTATTTGATTATTTCGTCAAGTTTTTTTATGAAATCACTTATGTTTTCAACTTTTTCCTTTTGGCTGCCGGTAACAATATGTTGTTCAATATCAAACGGTAGCCTGGTGAATGTTTATGTTTCCTCAAATCAGTAGGAGGGTCTCCTATATAATGTTTAAAATCTTCTGGGTCGTGCCCGCCCAGAAACGTGAAGAAACCTTTACCATAATCACCGTATAAATATTTAACTTCATCGGTCTCTGGCACTCTGGCGAGAATAATCACTGTCTTTTTCAATTTATTCATTCTGAATCCGGTATCCTGGCCCAGGAATTCTTTTATAAATCTCGTGTGATTCTGGGTTAAGATAGCAGGGATTGGATCAATCTTGGCAGAAAATTCCTGTAGTACAAAAAATGTATTTTCGCCTCTTCTGGCTGCTTCAAGGGTCACATCAATATCCGAATGTTCATATACTACAGGACTTGTGTATACACTGAAATTTTTAAAAGCCAGGGTTTGCGAATAATCAAGTTTCGAATTGCAGTAGGGATCTGGAGGTGTACCATCAAAAGGAATATCTTGAATATCAACGCCTTCTGACGCAAGGGCAATATCTAATGTAATGGGGGCAGAGCACATGGCAAAAAGAAATCCCCCATTCTCTACAAAGTCCTTGATTCTTCTGGCAATCTCGTGCTCTAGTTCTGGTACATTCCTAAAGCCCCATTTCCGAGCAATATTTCTTTTGAACTCTACCCTTCTTCTATACCATGGTGCCTTTCTGTACCTGCCATAAAATTTACCAAATTGCCCTGTAAAATCCTCGTGATGTAAATGAAGCCAGTCAAAATTTTTCAATTCCCCTTGGAGAACTTCATCATCATATATTCTGGTATATTTTACTTGTGCATAATCAAGGGCGAGCATAACTGCATCATCCCACGGTTCATAATAGGGAGGAGCATATACCGCAATCCGGGGAGCTTTCTCCAAAAGTATAAACTCTATATTGCTTTTTTTGGTTTTTTCTTTCAGAATCACTACATCCTCCTCATTAATTTTTTCATAACTCACACCCATTATGTCACATAGACGCCTGGTCACCTTGTTGTCTTCAATCAGAAAAGAGCCTCCCCTGAAATTTAAAATCCATTCGGCTTTGATACCCTTAGCAAGCGAATTGTAGACCACTCCGTACGCTCTGAGGTGATCCTGCTGGGTATTATCCATTGGAATTAAGAGATAAAGTGAAGTCACAACATGAAATAAAAATTTCGAAATCATTTAATTAACCCGAGTATTCCACGCTTTTCAGCCAGATCAGCAAGAAGTTTTTTGAAGGTTTCTGCTTTGCTTATCTCCTCCATCTTCTGGTGAAAATCTACATTTTCCATTAGATAATACAGATAATAAACTGTTTCTTTATAAGGATTAATGTTGCTCCTCGCCTTATTAATATAATTTATAGCCCTCTTTCTTCTCCCCGACATTATAGAAATTATAGCCATTTCAGCATATATCAGTGGTAAAAGATGATATGTACCACTTTGCATAGCCTCTTTCTGAGCAACCTTTGCAAACTCCATTGCAGTTACGAGGTCATTCCTTTCTCTTTCAAGAACAGCCTTGTAATAGTGGAGTAATGAGGACATAGCCGGGTATTTAATTCTTTTAATAATCTCCAGTCCTTTGGCGATGAAATCACCTGCTAGCTGTAAGTCTTTCTCTATAAGCCCCAATTCGCCTAAAATACTGTATATTTTTGCTAGTAAATCATAAAATTCATGCCTTTCTGCCTGGCTTCCAGACGACTTAAGTAGCCTGTATGCTTCACTATAATCACCCTTATATCTTAAATATCGTGCATGAGTTATATCATAAGTACATTGCATTCTTGGCGAATCAGATAGATTGAACAATTGGTTATATTTTTCAACTGCAGCTTCAAATCTTCCCATATCTCCTATCTTAAGGAGAAAATCCATATACGATAGAACCTGTGCTGATAGACTGTCAATACTACCATACTGTTCAGTTAATTTTATAAGGTTCAGATGCATTGCTTCGCACATTGATAATTTACCCTGCTCAAACAAAGAATCAATAATTCTCTCCAGAACATCTGAATTACAAATCTTATAGCCGGCTTTTTCACAATAAATATTCATTTCCTTCAGATAGTACTCTGCATCATCAATATCCCCCAACAAAGCACTAACCAGTGAAAGATATCCATAGGCTTCAGATAAAATTTCAGGATATTGAAGGCTCATCTTCCTCACAACTCTTTCCAAAATAGACTTGGCTCTTTTATACTTGTGTTTTTCTATTAAAATTCTGGCAAGATCCACATCAATGGCTGGCTTTAATACATCACTTTTCAAACACAATTCTGCCTTCCTGAACAACTCATGGGCTTTTTCTAAATTACCCCTCAGTAAGTGTAATTCCCCTAGGGTACAGAAAATCTCCCATTTCTGACTCTCAGGAGAGATAACTGCCGTTTCTTCAAGTACTTCTTCTGCCTTCTCGAAATCCCCCATTTTTATAAAATGTTTACCAATTTCCGTGCGGATTCTTGTTTTTTCAGCAGTACCAAGTTCGGATGTCAATGCCTTGTTGAGGTAATAAATACTTTTTGAATAGAGCTCGAATTTCTGTAATATAGAAGCGAATTCCATACATGCAGCACCATTCAGCTCATTACCCAGCCCATTACACAGATAAAAAGTGTAAAATTCCCTGGGGTAAGACATCTCTTCTTTAAGTACTTTGCCCAGTTTATCACAAACGAGCTTTTTCTTAACTCCTGCTAAATTTTTATTCACAATGTAAGGAATCACCCGATGTACAAAGTTAACATGCCCTCCCTGTACAAATTTTATTAAACCGTATGTCAACAGATTATCTAATTTATCCCACAATTGGATTTCTGGGCAATTTAAACAATGCTGAAGTTTTGTTACAGTCTCATAGTCATCTCTCATAGCCAGAAGATATAATACTTCTTTGGATCTTTTATCTAATTTGTTGAATCTTTGAAGAAAGATATCTTCTTTATCAGCTACCCTTTCTGAAGAAATATATATTTTATTAAATATAGCCTCCTTCAAGAAGAATGGATTACCAGAAATCACTTTCTCTTCTTGCGGTGGTAAAGAAACCGCATTTTCGCTTATTTTAGTGAGAAAATTCTCTGCATCTTTATCTGAGAGCCCTTTAATACGATGTAAGAAACCCCACTTGGCTAAATAATTTTTTGTGGATATTTCTTTCTCCTCATCCCAGATAAAAACAAATGGAAGCTCTGCTTCTTCCACAAAAAGATTCCTCAAAATCTTCTGCGTAGGATTATCTAACCATTGTGCCCCTTTTATTACTATCAAAGCATTGTTAAGTATTTCTTTATGAGTAAATATTTTCGATAGACTGCGGTGTAAAACATTGTATATGGCCCCCTCCTCGCCTATCATTCTGATATCAAGGCCCTGCGCTAGGGTATTAATTAAATCTGCCTCCTCTTTATTAAGATCAGTCTGAACTTTGCGTACGAGCTCCGGATAATAATTAAAAACAGCTACTAACAAATTTCTAAGAGTATATAGGGGAACTTCAGAGAGTGCAGGATTACATGATATTTCAAGTATATTACGATTATCATTAGCAATTTTCACCAGAGTAGTTTTACCTACACCAAAGGTACCATAAATTTTTATAGGGAAATTTTTCTTCCTTATTGCTCTTTTTATAATATTTAGATGATCTTCATAACCTGTAAAAGGAGGAGAATAAAAAATATATCTTAAAGGGGTACTCCTCTCGCCCAGCATTCTTATCCTATAAAGGGTCCAGAATTCATCATACGTATTGCATTCATCTGGAACACTTATCTTATGCGTTATAGCTTCTTCGTCAGTCATATGACTTAAAATTCTTTGTTCCCAAGTTTTTACATTGTTCGAGGTAGTATCAGGAAGTAATACG
>QNDO01000017.1 GCA_003644895.1 Candidatus Hydrothermota bacterium
GTCCAAAGAAAGAGTGCAATCTGCTTTAAAGAATTCGGGCTTCCAACTGCCTATGAGACGGATCACAGTTAATCTGGCTCCTGCTGATATTAGAAAAGAGGGATCTCTTTTTGACCTCCCCATCGCCATAGGGATACTGAAAGCAAGTGGATATATCAACACCTCTGCTAACTGTGTGATAATCGGTGAACTTTCACTGGATGGCTCTCTGAGAAGGGTAAAAGGAGTTCTTCCAATTGCCATGATGGTCAAAGGAAAGGGGCTTGGCAAAATAATAGTTCCTTTTGATAACAGAGAGGAAGCTGCTATAGTAGAAGGAGTTGATGTGATTCCTGTGAAAACACTTCAGGAAGCAGTAGATTACCTCAATGGCCAGACTTCAATTGAGCCTTATAAAATAGATGTTAAGGATATCTTTGAAAAATCCCGTATAGAAAAGGTAGATTTTGAAGAGGTAAAGGGGCAGGAACACGCAAAGAGGGCGCTGGAGGTGGCTGCTGCCGGTGGACATAATGTATTGCTTATAGGACCTCCTGGTTCCGGAAAAACAATGCTATCAAGAAGGCTTCCTACCATTCTTCCAAAAATGTCCCTCGAAGAATCTCTGGAAACTACAAAAATACATTCTGTGGCAGGAATACTCCCAAAGGATAGTCCTCTGGTTGCAGTAAGACCGTTCCGGGCTCCTCATCATACTATTTCAGATGCTGGATTAATTGGGGGAGGCGCTATTCCCAGACCTGGAGAGGTTTCTCTTGCTCATAATGGCGTGTTGTTTTTGGATGAATTTCCTGAATTTAATAAAAATGTGCTGGAGGTTTTGAGACAGCCCCTTGAGGATGGATTTGTAACAATTTCCAGAGCCAGACAAAGTGTTACCTATCCCGCCAGATTTATGCTCGTGGCAGCCATGAATCCTTGTCCCTGTGGGTATCTAACGGATCCCTACCATGAATGTACCTGCACCCCTGGAATGATACATAGATACCATTCTAAAATATCTGGGCCTTTACTAGATAGAATTGACATCCATGTAGAAGTTCCAGCAGTGAAGTTCGATGAATTGAGAAAAAAATCAAAGGGTGAACCTTCAAGTACCGTGAGACAGCGGGTGGAAGTGGCAAGGGAGATACAACTTAACAGATTTCAAGAAAGAAAGGGGATTTACTGCAATGCACACATGGGTCCCAGGGAGATAAAGGAATTCTGTAAACTCGATGAAGAGAGTGAGGATTTGCTTAAAACTGCCATTGAAAGACTGGGACTTTCTGCAAGAGCATATTTCAGAGTTCTCAAAGTTGCAAGAACAATTGCTGACCTTGAAAACAAGCCAGATATCGAAATCCACCATATCTCCGAGGCTATACAGTACAGGACCCTTGATAGGAGTTCATGGTTTGGTCAGGAAAGAATTACAATATAGATTGAGCCTTATACTTTATATTGGAGCTATTTTTATTTTGGGATTCATTCCTGAAGTTAAAGTTCTGCCAATTCATTTTGATTTAAGTTTTTTATTTCATGGCGTAGGATTTTTCTATCTTTACCTCATGCTTTATAACACCACCAGAAGTAAACTCAAGGCCCTTATACTTTCTCTTCTTTTTGGTGTCCTGCTTGAAGCTGCCCAAACACAATTCCCCGAGAGACAGGCGGATATCACTGATATTTTTTATGATCTGGTCGGTATTCTAGTGGCTTTTATTATCGGTGGTAGGGGAAAAGAGCTTGTTTTCAAGCTCACAGGAACCTTTATGGGAATCGGCTATATCCCAGTGGGACCTGGAACTATATCAAGCCTCATTTTCGTGATTCTCTACTATCTCGCTTCCGGTTTTGGTACCATAAATCTTCTTGAGATCTCCCTTGTTCTCATTCCACTTGGAATTTACATTTCAGGTTATCTTGAGGAGCTTTGGGGTGAGGATCCAAGAAAGGTTGTGATTGATGAGGTCTGCGGCATGGCTATTGCACTCCTTTTTCTCAAGCGATCTTTACTTTTATTTGCTCTGGCATTTATTCTTTTCAGATTCTTTGATATATATAAACCACGTTTTATAAAAATCTTCGAGAAACCAAAAGGTGGAATGGGAATTATGCTGGATGACGTTGCAGCAGGATTATTTTCTCTTGCTATAATCCAGATTTTGCTATTTCTGCTGCATACAGTGCCGCCGGTTTAGCTGCAAAAACAAGTTTAAGAGGGCATCTTTTCTCCTCCAGGAAGGACTTGAACAACCCTGAATATATCTTCTCCCTGAAAAGTCCTCCTGAAAGAAGACACCGTGTAACTTCACCCTCATATTTTTTGTAAATGCTGAACACCATGTTCACCAGCTCCTGAATACTATTTTCTATAATCTGTGTGGCTACTTCATCACGGCCATATTCCTTAAATACTATGGGACTTAAGGATGCAATAATTCTTTGAGGAGAGGGGGCATTGTACAGCACCGGAGTCACATCCACAAAATTGTCTTTCTCAAAAAACTGAAGCAGAATCTCTTCCAGAGTTGTTCTGGGACCAAGTTTTTCTGCACTTCGTGCAGCTGCAATCAGAGCCCTTTTTCCTATGAGAAAGCCACTCCCCACATCATCCAGGAGATAACCATAACCACCGAATCTTCTGATATTTCCAGCACTGTCCTTCACAGCAATTATGGAACCTGTGCCCGCAATTACAACCATTCCGGGCTCTTCGCTGAATTCTCCATGAAGCAGAATCTCCACATCGCTCAGAAATTTTATTCGGGGAAATTGGGATTCCAGTTCAGACTTTTCCTCCTTTCTGTATATCCCTGCAACACCCACCACGCCCCTTTCAAAATCAGGAAAATTGTGTCTGTATAGAAGCTCTTTCAAATTTTCAATAAATCTTTCACGGCCGATTTGGAAATTTATACCTTCTGCCTGTACAAATTTAATTATTTCTCCCGCCTCATCCAGAAGTACCAGATCAGCCTTGGAGCCACCTATATCTCCACCGAGAAATTTTTTCATGGATTACCGTCTTTCTCGAGGAGTTCTCCGTACACCTCTCCCAGTGTTTTCCATACAAGTTCGGGGTTTTCACTTCTAATGTAGGACATATACTCTGTGCCCCTAAAGCTCCACGAAGCTAGATTTCTGATACCCTCTTCATAGGCAATTTCCGCTACCCTTCTAACTTTCCATTCCTCACCCTTCTTTACACGGAACCCCTGAATCCAGATCTGCCCCTCCTTACCATATTTTTTTGAAAGTTCTGCCACTTTTTTAGCAAAATTTCTTGTCTCCTCTTCAAAATCACCCTTCAACATGAACCAGTAGGGGTCTGTCCCAAAGACATCAAGCTCCGGAATTCCTGCTAGTTTTTCCCAATCCACATCTCTGTCATAGGGCAGTACACACAGTGCATTTTTCATGCCCATTTCATGGGCCTTTCTTATCATCTTTTTCAAAAAATTGAGTTTAGTATATCCCCTCATCCATCTGAGTTCTTCAGAACCTGCTTTCAGCAAGTCACCACCCCTCTCTCTTTTATAAATATCTCTGCATATATCGCAGAAACATCCTTCCTTATTGGTAAAGGGTGAAAAATGAGGCTCATCCCAGAAGATGTAATCTGCTCCAATATATCTTGCAGCTTCAAGCCACTCCCCTATGAATTTCTCTGTCAGAGGATTGTTCATGCAAGCTCCATAACCCTTTTTTCCTTCCTTTGTTACCTGCCTTGCATCATCATTCATGGCAATGAACTTGGAATACGCCTCTCCCCCAAAAATTCGAGCCACACCCCAAGGATCAATATAGACCTCCAGTCCCATCTCCTGGGTGAGGTTCACGATCTCCTTCATTGTATCGAGGTAATACTCTTTATCGTTCTCGGAAAAGGTATGAACTACGAAGGTAATATTGTTCTGTTTGATTTCTTCGAGGTCTTTTTTTACATGGCGGGGGTTTCTAACTCCGAAATAAGATATGCCTGTTTTCATTCTGCTGTTTCTCCGGGTTTTAATACTATAACTTTATCCTTGTATTCTTTACCCAGAAGTTCCAGAAATTTTTCCGGAGTTCCTGTCAGAGGCGGAAAAGTTTTATAATGCATGGGAATTATGTATTCTGGTCTTATAAGTTTTACAGCATAGGCTGCCTCTTCAGGACCTAGAGTAAAGAGGTCTCCAATTGGAATCAATATAAGGTCTGGCCTATAAAATTCTCCGATAACAGATAACCCACCAAAAAGGCCAGTATCACCCATGTGATATACTTTGAAACCATTTTCAAATGTAATAACAAAACCCACAGGGTTACCAAGTGGTACAGGTGTATTTCCTTCGTAGGCAGTGGAAGAATGTGAGGCTTCAACCATGGAAATTTTGATATCACCAAAATTATAGTTACCGCCTATATTCATACCCAGAGTGTTTTTAACTCCTTTGGAAGAAAGATAATTTGCAATTTCGTAAATACCTACACAGGTGGCGTCGAATTCCTTAGCAAGCGACACTGCATCACCTATATGATCTCCGTGGCCATGAGTGACAAGGATCAAATCTACTCTATCCAGCATCTCCCGGGCATTTTTGGGAGCTTCGGGATTGCTTATCCATGGATCTATAAGAATAACCTTACCGTGGGGAGATTCAAGTTTGAATGCTGAATGACCATACCAAGTAACCTTAACCCCATTAAAACGGGCCATAGCTACCCTCCTTTTTTAACAAGTTTATAGAAAAAAACAGGTTTATTCAAATGTGAGAGAAGAGACTGGAAAAATTTAAACCTTTAATAGGGTTGACCTTGCGTGGTATTTATATAATAATTTTACCCTTAATAACGAAGGTGTTATTTACTTGAATATTAAGCTGACAAAGGCAACACAGGGCACAAAGAAGCCCTTTATAATAGCCCACAGGGGGTTTTCAGGTAAGTTTTGCGAAAATACCTTTGAAGCCTTTGAAGAAGCCATAGCATGTGGGGCTGACTTTATTGAATTCGACGTAAATCGGACTAAGGATGGACATCTTGTTATTTACCACGATTATACTATAGATGGAAAGTTCTTAAAAGATATGAACCTGGACGAAGCAAAGGCAATACGCATCGGTAATAACCAGAGGATACCCACTCTGGATGAGATTGTCCAGAATTTTGCGAATGTAATCGGGCTTTATATAGAAGTGAAGGATCGAAAAATTGTGGAAATCCTTGTTGACAAAGTAAAAGACTTTCCTTCTGTAGTAATTGCTTCTTTTGACCATTTGGTTTTAAGAAAGGTAAAGGAGTATGATACAGGAATTAAAACATCTGTTCTTATGGGAGATGTAATTTTAGATCCCCTCCCCATTTTAAAATCCCTAAGTGCAGATTATTTTCATCCATGCTATGAGTCAAGAAGTCCAGAACCGGATGATCTTATAGATGCGGAATATGTTGCATATTTACAGCATGTGGGTTATGGAGTTATTTCGTGGGCAGAGGATAGAGTAAATATTCTCAAAAATCTAATAAATAAGAATTTTAATGGGATTTCAACCAACCGGCCTGATATTGTGTTTAACCTGGTAAATAATCATTCGTCTGTGGCGTAATTTATCCCCCTAATAGTTTTTAAAACTTCAGCTATATAAGTTCCTTTACATTCACACTCCTTACAAGAAGTACGGTTCCAAGAGGACTCACCAAGGAATCAACTCTTTCTACAAATTTTTCCTCCCTTCCCCTCAGCGGAAGTCCCATCCCTATGATAGTAAGATCCGAAAGTACCGAAAATTCACTCAGGAGCCCAACTACACTTTCACCAGGATTTTCTCTTACAAGAATCACTGGCTCCGCTTCAATACGAGCGGATTCCATTAATTCTGTAATTCTCCTGAACGCATCCTCTCTCAAAGATTCATCAGCAACCACCTTGAGAATCCTAACTTTTGCATTTCTCCATTCATCATTTAGTTTCAAAATATAAGCCAGGAGCAACATAAGACTTCCATTCCCTCCTTTTCCTCCCCACCATATATCTATGGTTTTATAATTTCCAAATTCTCTGGTTTTATCGTATTTCAAAATCAGGAAGTCTTTTTTAAGTAGAACAAGATTTCTTGCCAGTCGAGCCAGGGTAATTTTCTTCTCAGAATCTGTTCCCCAGCCAAAAAGTACTACATTGGAATAAAGCTGGCCAATGCCGTGTGCCTGGACAATGGCGGATATACCCTCCACTGATTCATTTATTATTTCAACCTCGGGGAATATAGGAAGCTTATTTTGTAGAATAAATCCCCTGAGTTCGTTGAGTTTTTTGAATCTCTCTTTATGCAATTCTTCCACATCCCCTCTTAGGATATTAAAAAGTGTCACAATCCCGTTTCCTCTGCTTAACCAGTTCGCTAGTTTAACAAGATATGGTCTCTCTGCAGGATCACCACTGAAAACCATAATATTTGGCCTCCAGTTTTCAGGATCCAGTTCGTACTGGTCAAGTTTCAAAAGAGCGAATCTTGCAAGACTGGTCCAGAAACCAGATTTTATATCACCCCAAGTCTGATTCAGTTCCCGTCTTTTAAGGAAAACATAAATTAATGCTATTAATACTGAAGCCACAATGGTGCTGGGTGTATCTATAAGAAACATAACTGAATAGGACGCAGCGGCTCCTGCAAAGGATATCATCCAGTGTACTCTGAATGTAGGTCTGTAACTTGGATTTCCAACAAGAGCAGAAAGTCCCTGGGCAAGATTTGTGATTGTATAGGTAAGAAGGAAAAACATCGAAATTATTGTTGCCACACCATTTAAAGTACCAGCATATATAAATAAGGATGCAATGACAAAACTCAGAATGATCCCTGCTCGAGGCTCATTCTTTCCTGAACCGAGAGGGTGAGCAAGTATAGAGGGCACGACTCTATCCATAGCCAGAGCCTGTAAGGTTCTGGGAGCACCAACCACAAAGGTAAGTGCAGATGAAAGGGTAGCAGCCCAGATACCTGCATAGACAAGTGGAGGGAAAAGGGACCTGTGCACCATAACCAATTTGTCCTTCTGTAACACTTCAAATGAGGTCACAGCTGTGAGTTTACAGGCAATGGCAACGTAAACAAGGAAACTAACAGCTATAGCGAGAAGTGTTCCTCGAGGAATATTTTTCTGGGGGTTCTTTAATTCACCTGACATACTGATACCAGCAGTGATCCCTGTAACTGCCGGGAAAAAGATGGCAAAGACTGACCAGAAACTCTGGCCGGACATATAGTGGGGGGATAGATTCATTTTCAGAGGAGACCATGATGGGGCAATGAGAAAGGAAAATATACTCATAATGAGAATTCCAAATATTCCTATCTGAATCTTTACAGCAAAATCAGCTCCAATAAATGCTATGAGGGAAAAAATTATGAGAATGAGAAATGCTATTATCTTCGTATTCATATCCGGAAAAATACCAGTGAGGGATTCAGTGAAACCTATAATATAGAAAGCCGCGGAAATCGCCTGAGAGAAATAGAGAGGAATTCCAATTGCACCACCGATATCGAGACCAAGACTCCTGGATATAATATTATAGACGCCCCCTACCCCAACTTCTCTGTTGGTGGAAACCGCAGAAAGAGACAAAGCCGTGGCAAGGGAAATGGAAACCGCTAGTACTATAATAAAAAGTGCATTAATGAGGCCTGCGTTTCCGACAATCCAACCGAGCCTTAAAAAGAGTATCACACCAAATATAGATAATATGGTGGGAACAAAGACTCCATTAAATGTTCCAAAACGTCTAATGAGAGCTCTATTCTTGCCCATGACTAAATATTAACACCTTGTATAGGTTTTTTCCAATCAATATATAGAACTGCTCTTGAAAATATGGTATCTCTAATTTATTATTAACAAATGTTTTGGAAACAGCGAGTTGTGCACAAAGAGTTCAATTTCAGTTGTAAACTTGATGAAAAAAAACGCGTGCTTGTGATTGCTCCAGATACACCTCATTTCTTTTCACTTTCCATACCGGCTATGTATTCACTAGCGCACTACTTCAAAAAGAAACCGCATTTATTCATCATCGAAAAAGATTTTGAGATATTCTTCAGATATTTCATTAAAGACTCCGTGGTGATAGAAAATTCCAAAGATAAAAAAAAGATACTAGAAAGGATTAATAAAAGAGAAAAGATTGATATCCTCTTCGATTTTAATTATCCAGAATCTCCTTGGCATAAGATGATATTCACTCCAGAGCTTAAAATTGCCGTAAGTGACGATGAACCAGCAAATTATAATATCGTGTTCCACCCCATTACCAAGAATATAGAACAGATGTACTCCAATCTTCTCACCACTTTTAACGTACCAATCACAAGTCCCCCCTTGAGGATTACAAAAAAGGAAAAAGCCCGTGCATGGGAATTTGCTAAATACCATGGACACAAGGAAGAAAACCTGCTTCTTTTTCTGGATATGTCCGTTAAAAAGTTCGAAAATCTCAAGCCAGTATTCAACAGGCTAAATAATGGAAGGGTAACCCTCATGGATAATTCTATCACCCGTATGCTGGAGATAAAAGAAAAACTTGCTCTGCTTTCCATAAGTGACCTCTTTGTGAGCGAAAATTCTATATTTCTCTGGCCTGCTCGAGTTTTTAAAGTAAAAACTTATCTTTTAAGGAATGAATTCAACTTTCTGATAAGGGAAGATAAATATTTGAAACGTGAACGTAAGGATCCTTTAAAAGAGATGAGTCAACTTGTCGGGACGGCAAAATGAGGGATTACTACAGATTATTAAAGTTTGTAAAAAGGAATATCATTCCTTTTTCCCTGGCATTTATTTCCATGGTTTTATATTCTCTTCTCAACGGTATTTCTCTGGGTATGCTTTCGCCAATCCTCAGAATGCTTTTCTACCACAACAATGCTCCCCTTTATTCTGAGAAAAGTCTTCCAATTATAGGACCACTACTTAACAGATACATTCTCCAAGTTCCCGCCCTCACGGGGGTAAAGAATCTTGCAATTCTCATCGTGTTTATTTACCTTGTAAAAGCACTGGTAACGTACATGCAAAAATTGACCGGCACTATTGCTCAGGAGAAAATTACCAAGGACATAAGGGATACTTTATTCAGTAAAATAATGAATCTTCCACTTTCCTTTTTCCATAGAACCAATTCAGGTGCTTTAATCTCACACTTTATTAATGATATAACTCTTGTCAAAACCGCCTTGACCCATGGGATTTATGTGGCTATTAGGGAAACCTTTACTGCACTGGCATATCTCACTCTCGCCTTTCTGGCAAGCTGGCAGCTCAGTCTATTCTCGCTCCTTGTAATCCCCATCTCCCTTGGTATCATAAGTGCACTGAGCAAAAAATTGCGGAAAAGGTCGCGGAGAACCCAGGAGAAGATGGCGGATATAGGCGCACATCTATTTGAAATTCTATCGGGAATTAAGGTGGTCAAGGGGTTTGGAACAGAAAGAAGGGAGACCGAGAAATTTAAAAAGAAAACCCGTGATTATTACAAGGCTTCCCTTAGATTTCAGTATCTCGGTGCACTGGCCTCTCCACTGACAGAATTCCTTACTGCAGGTGTTGCTGCGATTTTACTCATGTACGGAGGTTATCTAATTTTCCAGGCTCATACTCTCACTCCTGACAGATTCTTCGTCTTTCTCGCTGCTGCTCTTTCCCTCATGTCTCCTCTAAAACATCTCACTCAGATAAATGTATACATACAGGAGGGAGCAGCTGCGAGTAAGAGAATATTCTCCATTCTGGACCTCCCCGAATATAGATGGACTGGAACAATAAAATTTGAGGGTTTAAAAAGGGCAATTGAACTTAAAAATGTGAATTTCAAATATAATACCGGGAATGGATTCTCACTAAAGAATATTAATCTTGTCATAAAGAAGGGAGAAAAGGTTGCACTGGTGGGACCTTCGGGAGTTGGAAAAACAACCCTGGTAGACCTCATTATAGGATTCCACCGACCTTTAAGTGGCAAAATATTACTGGATGATATAGAACTTGAAAAATATGACTACCGCTCTTTCAGAGAAAAAATTGCAATAGTCACCCAGGATGTATTCCTCTTCTCAGGTTCGGTTAAAGAAAATATTCTGTATGCACGGCCTGACGCAACAGAAGAGGAAGTACTGGAGGCAGCAAGACTGGCACTTGTGGATGATTTTGTTCGAAACCTACCTCATGGATATGATACAGAGGTTGGAGAGAGAGGGGTTACACTTTCAGGTGGCGAGAGACAGAGAATAGCCCTAGCAAGAGCAATACTAAAAAAGCCTGATATTCTAATTCTTGATGAAGCCACTTCAGCCCTTGATTCAGAAAGTGAGGAGAAGATTAAAAAAGCCCTAAAATATCTTTTGGAAGACAGAACCGCCATAATTATTGCCCACCGATTATCCACTGTGCTGGAATCTGACAAGATTGTGGTGATGGATGCTGGAAGGATAATTGACATAGGCCCACACAGTGAGATCTACTCAAGGTGCTCACTTTACAAAAAACTATATGATACCCAGTTTCTCTACACATCATGAAGGTGCTGAATTATAAGGTTTTTCTTGTTCTATCCTTTCTTCTCATCTCATCATTTCTAGTTCTCACTCCGGTGGTCAACAGGATTAATCGCGAGGTAGATAAAACCTCCCAAGTTGCTGCGAGATTACTTTCAGGTTTGATAATAACAGCAGTAGAATCAAAGGATGTTAATCTTCTTATAAGGGATGTTATTAAAGATCTTAATTTTCCAGTAATTATAACCAACGAAGTGGGACTACCAATGGCCTGGGAAGGTATAGGAATCCCGGTTGAAAATTATACCCTAGAAATGCTTTTCAGGCCGGACCTCTTGAAAGATGATCCTGGCTACAGAAAGGTAATATACTGGCTGGGGAAATTACAGTCCCAACGGGAACCCATAGAAATCAAAAAGGGAGAAAAAGTAGTGGGATATCTCTATTATGGATATCCTGGCTTCACAACATACATCAAGCTTCTACCATTAATTCTTTTTGGAATAGGAATTATCACATTTCTCGGTTTACTATCTGCAGCCAGGACAATACATTCTTACGAGATCGAGAATCTCTGGGTCAATTTTGCCAAAGGACTGGCTCATCAGATGGGAACGCCGGTTTCAGCCTTATTTGGATGGCTCCAGCTCATGGAGAGGGGCATAGTGGACGAAAAAGTCATAAAGGGTGCAAAGAAGGATCTAGCAAGGTTAAAATCCATTCTGCAGAGATTCTCCAGGGTCGGAGGTGAACCCACTCTGGAGAAAATAGCATTATGCAAACTGGCAGAGGAAGTTGTCAGTGAATCAAAAGAGAGATTTCTCAGAGACATAAATGTTTCTATTGAGGCTTCTTCTGACTGCACTGTCCTAGGTGATCCTGAATTACTTTCCTGGGCAATAGAAAATCTCATCAAAAACTCCTATGAGGCCAGGAAGCCCGGAGGTCGTATCTGGTTGAGATGCATATCAAACAAAGAAATGTGTGAATTACACATATCTGACGATGGACATGGAATTCCAAGGAAATTTATAAAAAATATATTCAAAGAATCTTTCAGCACAAAAGAGAGAGGATGGGGAATTGGTCTGCTCGTTGCAAAGCGAATAGTGAAAGATATACATAAAGGAGAAATTTTCCTTAAAAAAAGTGAACCTTTTATAGAGACTACCTTTGTAATCAGGCTTAAAAAAACATGAAAAAGCAGGTGCTAATAAAAGATGGGGCCTTTCTTAATATGATAGTCTCGGCAGCAGAAACTTTTAAACTAGAAACATATGGCATTCTGCTGGGTTACAGAACAGAAACTGGATACACGGTGGAATACGCAATACCTTTAGTAACACCGGAAAGGAGCCCCTACCATATAAAACCTAATCCCCGGAGGGAAGCTCGAATAAAGGAACTTATTAGTTCTCTCCAACTGGGAGTGGAAATTATCGGAGATTTTCACTCACATACACAATTAAAGGATGTGAAGGCTCTGCCCATTCCCTCACCGGATGACATTGCAGGAATGGAAGAAGGAAACGTGTATATAATTATAGCAATAAATGAAAAGGAAAGAGACGTTGAATGGCAGCATAATGTTGATGATAGTATCTCAGGAACTCTGGAAAACTTTCATCTTAAAATGAGGGCATTTGAGATGCGGGGGAAAAGACAATACCGAAGTCTAAAGGTAATTTGCCCTGTTGCAACAGGAATAGTATGATGCCTTGAAATTTCACTTCTCTGGAATCACAGCCTCTCCGCTTTTTACTAAGGCAAATTGAGTTAGTATAGGCCCAACAAGTTCATATACTACGGTTGTTGCAATGATTGTATCCAAGATCATCCCCCCCACTTCTGGAAATTCAGCCTTGGCAATCAGAGCCACACCCAGGGCTACTCCTGCCTGAGGAACAAGTCCAAAACCAAGATATTTCCTAACTTTTTTGGGAGCTTTACTTAAAGTACCCCCTACATAAGCACCCAATAATTTTCCAACAACCCTTATTATAAGATATGTTAACCCGATAATACTTAAATTTTTTAAAGATGTGATCTCGAGATTTGCACCTGCGAGCACGAAGAATAACAAATAGAGAGGAGGTTCAACCCCTCTCAATGACTCGTAAAAAGTAGAATAATTCCTGTGAAAATTCACCACCACACTTCCAAGGGCCATACTGGCTAATAATACAGAAAAGTGCATATGCGCAGCAATGCCTACAGTGAAAAATACAAACCCGAGAGTAAATATTTCCTTGCCTCCTGGTGTTTTTATCAGTTTGGAGAATTTTATAAAGAGCAATCCCACAAGAGCCCCGAGGATAACTGAGCCTCCAATTTCCAGAAAAGCTTTAAGCATTATAAGTAGGATATGTAAACCCTGAGAGGCGTGGAGATACAGAGCTTTTGATATTGCAAATGAAAAAGAAAATATGATAAGGCACCAGGCGTCATCAATTGCCACCACTCCCATAAGCATATTTGTGAAAATTCCTTTTGCTTTTAGTTGTCTTATGACCATCAACGTTGCTGCAGGGGCAGTGGCAGAAGCAATTGAGCCGAAAATGAGCGAAAGATAGAACGGTTTCCTGAGTATAAGAAGAAAAGTAAGGGTAACTATTATCCAAGCAAAACCTGCTTCAAAGAGAGATATAAGAATAATCTGTTTACCAATAGCTTTGAATCTTTTGTAATAAAAACTCTGACCAATGCTGAAGGCAATAAGACCAAGCACTATATTTGAGATAAAACCCGAAGCCCGCAGTAGATGATGAGTTAAGGGATCAAGTAGTTCTATACCTATCAAAATCCCTAGAAGGAGGTTAGCTGTGACATGGGGAATATGAAAAAAATCTGCAATTTTATCTGAAAAAAACCCAAGAATGAGAATAATCCCTAAACTCAAAACAGGGTCCAGAATCAATCTATGACCCCCTGCATTCTAAAAACTTCCCGTATAATATCAAAAATCCCCACTATACCAACAAGTTCACCTCCCTTTTCCACCACGGGAAGATGGCATCTATTGTTCATTCTCATTAAGTTGTAAGCTTTTTTAATATCTTCGTCTGCATCGATTGCGTCGAATCTGTAATCCATGATATCTTCAACAAGCACTAAAATTCCCATCTCCGGTGCAATTTTGACTTCAAATATATCCTCGTCCCAGAATTCATCAATAAAGGGTGTGTATCTTATCAACTCCCTATCA
>QNDO01000018.1 GCA_003644895.1 Candidatus Hydrothermota bacterium
AATTGGAATACAAACATGGAAAGAAATTAAGCCAGGTGAACTAGTTATAATCAAAAATGGCTTCATAAGTTCCCAACAGGTTACACGTGCATCCAAGAAAGAGCAGTGCATTTTTGAGCTTATATACTTTTCGCGTCCGGATTCTGTAACTTTTGGTCATAACGTTTATTTCTTTAGAAAACTCACAGGTAAGTTGCTGGCAAAAAGAGAAGACCGTGACATAGATATAGTAGTTCCAGTTCCTGATTCAGGAATTCCTGCAGCTTTGGGATATGCTCAAGAGTTAGGTAAACCTCTTGAGTTTGGACTGATTAGAAGTCATTATGTTGGAAGGAGCTTTATCGAACCTCAAGAGAGGCAAAATAAAGTTAAGATGAAATTATTCCCTATAAAAGAAGTACTGCAGGGTAAAAAAATAGCTTTAATTGATGATTCACTTGTTAGAGGTACAACTTCCAGAGAAATAATAAGACTCCTCAGAGAAAATGGAGCTATGGAAGTGCATTTTAGACTTGCTTCTCCCCCTATAACCTCTCCCTGTTTTTTCGGCATTGACATACCCACTAGAGAAGAACTAATGGCTTCTTCTCGAACATTGGGAGAAATTACTCACGAAATTGAAGCTGATTCTGTAAGGTATCTATCTATTGAAGAACTACATTATGCTGTGGGAGATGATAAAGATAACTTCTGCTATGCCTGTTTCACAGGACATTATAATCCTGCCTCACTGCCCGAGGCTAGAATTGCCCAACTTTCAAAAATAAAACCGATAATTCTCAGTGAACTGAAAACAAACAAACTTTTTTAGAAACAGATTCATTACTGCCCGTCTGTATCTATTATTTCTTCATACCAGATTTCAATGAGCGTCGGATTACCGGAACCATCCATACCAGGATTCTCGGGTACACTTTCAGGGCCATTCCAGTGGTCTCCTCCAGCAATAAGGGCAACCACTTTTACACTAGCATAGGGAGGCACCACTCCTGATCCCATACCGTAAAGTACTGTATAAGGTATTTTAATCTCAATTATCCCCTCTCCTCCATTTTCTGGGACTGTATTAACAAATTCATAGTAGGAGGTATCAATTTCCTCAGTTGTTGTGCTATCCAAGATATGTCTGAGTGCAGGTGGAAAGCCATCCCCCACCCAGTTGGCGACTATAAACTCCGCTTCTTCTCCAGATTTAAACTGAAAATTCCTGGGGAACCAATCCAGAGTATTTGCATTTCTTGTCCCATCAAGAGTGTCCGGTGTTCCTGCATGAATGAAAATTATAAAAGCATTATTGCTAGCGCTGTAATTACAAGCGATATAAAGATTTTCTGAATCGTGTCCTACGTAAAGATTTCCAATATCTCCTCCGCTACCCCAGTCACTATCTCCTATGCTATCTCTAATAGCGGGTTGAGTCCAATCTGCAGTATCCCCGTCTACTTGTACTGTAATGAAGGGTGGATCTGGAGTGGCATATACCACAGTCACAGGTTCAAGAGTAACATCCACACCAGTCACACTATTTCCACCTGATATAGAAATTCCCGTTACTGTATCTTGAGTATATCCAAATGCGGAGAAAATGAGTTTATACACACCATCATCCAGATGTTCGATAATATAATCTCCTGTTAAGGTATCCGAATTCACACTACCAAGGGCTACAGAGTCTCCTTCTATAAAGTAGGTTACAGTTGCCTCTGGATAGGGAGGAATAGAGTCATCTGCGAAATATATCCTTCCTGAAATCTTACCCTGCGGTGCTTCCACAAAGGAAATCTTGTAAAAAAGGGTTTTTTCGTTAAACTCAAATTTCCAGTATCCAGCCTTAGTTAAAGGGCCAGCTGTAATATGATTACCAAATCCTCCCTGTAGAAGCTCGGCATAACCTGAAAGTCCGGTATCTGGAGCTTCTGTTCCAAAGGAGACATTCCAATCCCTGTTGGCAACAAATTTAAACCTGATACTATCCTGAGGTGCTGAAAAATATACTGTTCTTTCCCATTGCCAATCTGACACAAGCGTCATTTTGGTGTGCTCAAAATCATTAAGATTCCATCCCTGAAAATCACCGACAAGTTGCATGCTTGCATACTGTGTTCTGTAAGACTGGCCTGGAGGAGTTACAATAGGATTTCCCTCCTCTTTAGCACAGGAAAGAATTAAGGTTATCGATAAAATTAAAAGCCACTCTTTCTTCATGATGTTAAACCTCCCAATCTTTCTACAGGTTTGTAATATCTTACCAAGTGATATAATCCTATTACAAAAAAGAGTAAATATTCTTTATATGACCCGGTGAACTTAGCCAAATAAAATCCACCCAAGGGTATTATAAAGGCCGGCAATATGTAAATAATTTGAAGAATTGTAATGAGGGTTTTCCCTCCTCTTAAAATTATATAATCAATAAGTTTTAGGAAATACCTCGTAAGTATCACCATTATTGCACTTCCTAATAACATAGCAATACGAAGAAAGGTAACATTAACTGCACTTAGAATTCCACCCCTGTAATTTATTAGTACCCATATAAGAAGGCAAATCTGAAAAAGGAAAATGCCTCCGCATGTTATCTTAAACCATTTTTTCATTTATTCCACTCTCAGTAGAGAGTTTGTAAATGCCCCTGATTGCCGTGTCTCGGGGTTGGAGGGGTCAAGATACCAGGTCGTACCATTTACCACATACTTGTATTGATACACCCCGGGGTTTAATGGAATAACTGTAGTCCATATACCGTCTCCAGCTTTTCTATCTCCATGGGTTCCATCGTCGTACATCTTCCCCAGATTGGGATTGAATGGACCATCTTGAGTACCACACCATCTGTTAAAATCCCCTGCAACATTAACATATTTCGCAGAGGGTGCATAAAACTGAAATATCACGCCATGGGGTGTCTTATAAGGGGCAGGCAGTCTGGGTTTAACCTGCCTCAATACAACACAACCTGTAATTAAGAATATCATTGTTAAAATGATATTTCGAACCATAATTGTACTCCTTTATACGCCTCCAATGCGTCTTCTGCCTGTTCGAGAAAGCCTCCATAACCTCTAAAATTGTTGACCAGCAATGAATTATCCACACCTCTATCTATAAGATATGCCCTGCGAGCTATGTATCTATCATCAAGATCATATGGCTTCAGACCATAACCAATAGAAATGTAAGCTTTTTTAGCAACAGGATAGGATACTTCCATATAATGATCAAACCAGGTCTTATCCACTTTCAGAAAACTACTCTTTAATTTGTAAATCCTCAGATCATAAAGAAGATTAAACTTCTTAATTTGAGTATTCAATTGGATTAAATTCTCGAAAGAAGTAGGGTTCTCATTTAAAGCATATCTAGCGAGTTTTCCATGATATTTAATACCCAATCTCCATAATTTGAATCTTACCCACGGAGCAAACACAATATACTGATCGTATCCTATTAAGGGAAATTCAAAATATTCCAATCTTGTGTTTTCGTAATCTTCAAATAGAAAATTCCAGGGTAGTAGACTATCTGCATTGAATTTTATGTATCTTACATTCAGTCCAACATTATTTCCCAGATTCAAATAAATCGATGTTCTTATATAACGAAAATCTCTGTCATCTGATTTAATGAAAAGGTCTGTGTAATAATGGCGATCATACTGGACTGAAAACCCCCATTGTAGATTTTTATTTATCATCTCAATCCCGGTTTTGAAAAGCGTTATTCTTGATTTTTCCCAAGAACGTGAAGTCGGCAAGGGGCTATCTCCTTCATAGTATTCACCTGCTTTCAATGTCCTTTTACCCAAGCCGAAGGATGTGTAAAATCTCCTGGAAGATCCAAAAGATAAATCAAAAGCTAAAAAATCATCATTTTCATAAGTATTGAAGTAAATCAGGCTATCATTCTTCATCAAACTATCAGGAGAAGCAACTTTATAGGTACGATTAAGCCCCTGCATCATTCTATATGAAAAACCTAAATCTAGAGGGCCCAAGGCCTTTCTTGTTCTACTGAACATCAAATCTCGATCAGAGGAAATTTTGTTGGAATATAGAAAATCTGTTCTATCCAAAAAGAGAAATCTGTTTAGATACAGCCGGAGTCCCTGTTCATCCTCTCCAAACTTTTCATGAAATTCTCCTTCTTTCCCTATTAGAATAAAGGGATCATCGGATTGATAATCCCAGATATTGTAAAAAGCCACAAATCCCAGATTGCCAGAGCTTACTTTAAATCTACCTCTCTCAAATTTAACAGGAATGAGATGCGATTCTTCCTTATAGAGAACGGTATTATACCGCAACCTGGTCCATAAAACAATTTTATCTTCGATGTTAGTCTCAACATCCAGTTTGAAATCTTCCTGATCATCCACCAGCCTATATCTTGAATCCACACTGTCTTTCTCAAAAATTAAAAATGCTTTACCATTGCCGTGGAAATATACTATTGAACTCATAGGAGTATTGGTCTGCAATTGAGGAGGTAAAACTTCAAAATTCTCTCCGATTCTTACAAGAGAATTCCCGTAGGCTCCCACTGTAACAGGGTTATCCGGATCTGCAACCCACTGGCCATCTACCACAAATTTATATTCATATTTACCAGGAGAAAGTTTTATTACGATCCACCAAGTACCATCCTTTTCTTTACGCATGGGAAGAGATGTGGTGGACCACTCATTAAATTCTCCAGCCAAGTACACTTGCTTTGCATCGGGGTTGTAATATTCAAATTTAACCCCTCTCGGGGTTGTTTTCACCCCACTCACCAGAATTAAACCTATTATAACCTTGATCATAATTTACTCCTTTTCAAAACCAGAATTTTACTAAAAGTTTAACTCTGTCTTCAACCCTTTGATAAGGGTTATAAGCTATATCCCAATCATTTACTATATCACCATCTGTGTGTGACGGCTCGCCATATTCTAGTAATATTTCAGTGTTTTGAAACCGACGATATGCAAGCTGAAGAAAAAGGCTTTCCCAATCTCTACCAGTTCCCATCCCAATGGCACTTCTACCATAGAAGTGCAGATAATCTGTGATATTAACTCTTAACTCCACCCCCACTAAGTGTCTTTCACCAATTGAATAAAACACACTTCTTCCCTTTCTATTGATTCCTATATCCATAATTTTATACTGAAGTCTTAATTTCATCACATTATTTTCTCCACCAACTTCAAAATAAAGATGATTCCAAGTTTCCTGTGTATCAATAGTGGATTCTACAAAAAACCTGGAGTTCACTCCACCATAATATTCCATGTAGATTTCACCATAATTCCACCATCTGGAATAGTAGGTTTCTTTTACAGGCGGAATTTTGGATTCATCATATCTAGATTTATACCATCTTGTCTTATAGACCAAATTTATGGCTTTCCCAGGCACTAAATATATTATTTCACCATAAACTCCTTTTCTGTCAAATTCCCTGTCAAAATCCTTGTTAAATTTGTTGGAGAATTCATCAATAAAATCCAAGCCGTAATTAAAAAGATTTCCTGCTATAAGTATATTTTTAATCCTCACGCTTCTTAACTCTATTTCGTAAGCATAATCATCACTCTTCTTTTGGGTAATTTGGGCAGGATGAATGCTTTTCGCAACTTCAAATCGTAAATTTAGAGGTCCTTTAACATGTAGTTTGCCATTCAGAGAATAAACAGAATTAAAAGTAGGAGGGTCACCTCCCCTCCAATCTTTTTTCAGATAAATAGTTCCAAGCTGAAAGAACCTGGTAATTGGCCTTTCTAAGTAGGCAAGATAGGCCTCACCATCCCAGGTTTTAAATTTTGATCCTATCATCGCCCCTCTGAATTTAAAAATGTCCCAGAAGTCATATCTAAAACCTTCACCCTTGGGTCCCCAGCTATCATCTTTCACTCTATCTGTCTGTACCAGAAACAAGAGTGGGCTAGAAATCCAATATCTATCTTCCCGGGAGAAGTATGTGATTTCAAAATTACTTTTGTGGAATGTAATATGTCCCTGATTCAGGTACAATCTTGTTCCATTTCCGTTGGATAAAGCCGCTATGGAGGTGTAAGCATCAATACCGGGAAACGGCTTGGCAGAGATCTTCATCTCAAAGTAGTTTTTAGGATTCCACATATCCCATGCCACAGGTAGTCTACTCTTCTGTGAGACATACTCTCCCTCAAAGTATCCATTAATTGTTACGGGGAAAGTCAACAACATAAAAAGCAGTAGACTCATCATTGATATAGATTAAAGCAATCTAAAGATGATGTCAAAAGGTAAAATCCGCGCGTTTTCTTTATATTGGTTACTATTGAACTTCATTTTGAATATAAACATCTTTACACTTAAAATTAAAATCTTATAAGGGAGGTAAAGATGAGAGGTTTTAAAAAAGAAACTCTGACACCTCAAGAAATTGCTAAATTAGAAGAACTTGGAAGGATTGTCAGGGGGGACATCCTTAAAATGACCACACTTGCCAATTCGGGACACCCAGCAGGTTCAATGTCTTCTGCCGATATTTACCTTGTGGTATATTCATATGCAAATATAGATCCTAAAAATCCGGATTGGGAAGACAGGGACCGCATAATTGTTTCTCATGGTCACACTTCTCCGGGTGTCTATGCAGTACTTGGAAGACTCGGCTTTTTTGACATAGATGATGCCATCGCATACTTTAGACTTGCAGGCTCTCCTTTCGAGGGACATATTGAAAGGGAAGTTCCAGGAGTCGAGTGGACAACGGGAAATCTTGGCCAAGGTCTCTCTGCAGGATGTGGATTTGCACTCGCTTCAAAAATATTAAACAAAAACTTTCATGTATATGTCTTAATGAGTGATGCGGAACAGGCAAAGGGACAGGTTGCAGAAGCCAGGAGATTTGCCAGAAAATTCAATCTAAACGATATAACCGTAATAATTGATTATAATCGACGCCAGATATCCGGTAAAACATATGAAGTAATGCCTGTAAATATCATAGAAAACTATATTTCAGATGGTTGGTATGTGCTGGAGGTAGATGGTCACAATTATCGAGAGCTGTATGAAGCAATCGTAGAATCGCATAAAATTGAGGAAGCACCTGTGGCGATAATTGCTCATACTGTTATGGGTAAAGGAGTCACCTTTATGGAAGGTGATGAAAAATATCATGGGAAACCATTAACCGAAGAGCAATATAAACTGGCGATCAAAGAGTTGGGGGTATCTGATGATCTGGATAAATATAAAAAAATCCGTGAAAGTAAAAAGTTTCCAGAATTTCAGCGAAAATTCTATTATGAAATAAAAATTGAATCTGGGAATCCAATTGTTTATGGATCTGATAAAAAAATTGCCACAAGAAATGCCTTTGGCAATGCTCTTAAGGACATCGCAATTTTAAACTGTAAAAATAAAGAAAGCACCCCGATAGCAGTTTTAGACTGTGATCTTGCAGGTTCTGTAAAAGTCGATGGCTTTGCTGCTATCTGTCCCAAAAGATTTTTCGAAACAGGTGTTCAAGAGCACAATGCTGCCACAGTAGCTGGTGCACTGTCAAGCCAAGGGATAATAAGTATCTTTGCAGACTTTGGAGTATTCGGAATAGACGAAACATACAATCAGCATCGCTTAAACGATATAAATCATACAAATTTAAAACTCGTGGTAACTCACCTTGGCATAGATGTAGGAGAGGATGGTAAAACCCACCATTGTGTTGACTATATCGGAGTAATAAGAAATTTATATGGATTCAAGCTAATTATCCCTGCTGATGCAAATCAGGCAGATAAGGTAACAAGGTATATAATCTCACATTTTGGTAATTATGTACTCGGATTGGGACGGTCATCCTGGCCTATAATTACAAAAGAGGATGGGAGCCCTTACTTTGATGAGAACTACAGTTTTACATACGGGAAAATTGATGTGCTACGGGAAGGAAATGATGGAACACTGATAGTATACGGTTCTACAGCACACAAAGGGATAAGAGTACATGAAATATTAAAAGATAGCGATATTAACTTGAAATTAATTAATATTTCGAGTCCTTTTGAACTGGAAGAAGAAATTCTTGCAAACTTGCCTGGCAAACACGTGTTTGTATATGAAGATCACAATGTATATTCTGGTCTTGGGGTTATTGTCTCAAACTATTTTGCTTCCAGAGGAATACAAAAAATTGTGCATAAATTTGGGCTTAAAAATTATTCTCCATCGGGGAAACACTCTGATCTGTTTAACATCCTTGGACTTTCTCCTGAAAAAATAGCAGAGAAGATAAAAGAACTTATGACTTAGAGATTATATTGTTAATTTCGTCTTCGTATTTATGATGACGAATTGTTACCTTGATTTTTTTCCCAGGACACACTTTGATGATGATTTGTTTTATTTTTTTACCTATGTAGACACAGGTTGATTTCAAGGAAAATTTATTGGGAGGACCGAAAACTACAGCTACATTTTCATCATTAATGTGAATATAATCTATGAGTTTTTTTTCTCGTAGGGTTTGCCCACTTTCAGGGTCTCTAATATTCGATATTTCCTCAAAAATTTTATTTTTCAGAGCTTCGGGGGGATAATTACACGTCAAAATTTACTTCACCTCTTTAAGGAGTTCTTTTTGCCTATCTGCAAGTTCTTTCAATGTTTTTTCTTTCAAAAGTCGGGAAACTGCCTCACTAATTTCCACCCATACTTCTCTTGCAGCACATTTTTTCGATAATTCACACAACTCTGGAGCCGAAACACAATCTACAACTTCTATCTTACCCATTAAAGCTTCTACAATTTCATGGGCAGTAATCTCTTCAGGAGGACGGGAGAGTTTGTACCCTCCTCCAATTCCTCTCATACTTTTTACCAATCCGTAATTTTCAAGAACTAAGGATATCTGTTTTAAATATTTAGGTGAAATGTTCTGATTCTCTGCTATTTACTCAATGGAATGTAATCTTTACTGGCGCTCATGGCGAGCTCTATCATCATCCTTAAACCGTATCTTACCCTTGTTGATATTTTCATTTTACTCCTTTTGTAATTTCTTTTATTACATTTTACAATAAAGCATAACTTAAGAAAAATCAAGTAAAGTTGAAAACTTCTTTCTTAAGTCTTAACATTAATAAGATGGACTATATAGCATCGATCATAAATGAATTAAAAAGAACGATTAAAGGTGAAGAGACCAACATAAAGATAGTACTTTCTGCTTTTCTGGCTGATGGGCATGTACTTCTTGAAGGACCTCCGGGCACTGGTAAAACTACACTGGCAATAGCTTTTTCAAGAGTCCTGGGACTTCGCTACCGGAGGATACAATTCACAAGTGACCTTTTACCCTCAGATATTTTAGGAACTTATATATATAATCAACATTCACATAAATTTGAGTTTTCCAGGGGTCCTATATTCAACAATTTAATACTTGCTGATGAGATCAATAGGGCATCTCCCAAAACTCAAAGTGCCCTTCTTGAGGCCATGGAAGAAAAACAGGTTACTATTGAGGGGAATACCTTTAAACTACCAGCCCCCTTTTTTGTAATTGCCACTCAAAACCCTCTTGATTATTCAGGAACCTTTCCCCTACCCATAACCCAGCTTGATAGATTTATGGTGAGGCTTAAAATGGATTTCCCAAATAAAAAAGCAGAAAAAGAGATTCTTATTGAGGATGATCCCAGAGAAATTGCCAAAAGTCTTCCATCTGTCGTGAATCCAGATATCTTGCTCAATATTCAAAAGGAAATAAAAAGCGTTCATATAGATGAAAGCCTTATTGAGTATATACTCGAGATTGCCAGTAGAACCAGGATACATCCCCAAATTAAAGAAGGACTGAGCCCCCGGGCATCTTTACATCTTATGAGAATATCGAAATCTTTTGCTTATGTGAATAAGAGAAAATTTGTCATTCCCGATGATATCAGGACACTGTTTGTCCCTGTTGCATCCCATCGCATATTATGTGACATCCCATCCTGTGATTTAAAGGTATTTTTAGAGGAGCTTATTTTAGAAATTCCTTTTCCAAAATGAAATTCCCTGTTTTTAGGAAATCCAGGGTAAAGTTAAGACGATGGGGTTATGTATATGCAGGAATAACTCTCCTCACAGGTTTTGCTGCTGTAAACTCGGGGAATAATCTTCTTTATATTATTCTTGCATTTTTACTTGCACTTATGGCCCTCTCTGGATTCGTGAGTTTTCTCAACATGGCAGGGCTGAGCATATTATATGTTACATATGATGAAATTTACGCAAAAACTCCAGGATATATCAAAATTAGCATAAAAAACTCGAAGTCTTTCCCCTCGTTTTTATTGTTTGTGGGTTTCAAGCCAGAAATTGCCGATTTACATTCACCCATCTTATACATTCCCCCTAAAAGTGAGAAAAATGTAAGTATTAGAGTATACTATACAAATAGAGGTCCTTGGGGACTTAATAGTGTTTACCTCTATTCTCCATTCCCTTTTGGATTCACATGGAGGTTCAAAAAACTAAAGGCTAAAGCCTCCATACTGGTTTTTCCCCATATAATCCATATAAGTGGTTCTGTAGAGGAATTTCTTAGAGCGGAAAATGGATTTATTTCAAGTTCAACGAGAGAAGGAACCGGCGGAGATTTTTTGGGTCTCAGAGAATATCGAAGGGGGGATCCCGCATATAGAATCTACTGGAAGAAGCATAAAAAGGAAGGTGACCTCTATATTAAACAGTTTTTGGATGAGGGAAATAAAAAGATAATCCTTCACATTTCTGAAAATGCGTCAGAAAAATTAATAGAGAGAACTGCCTCTATAGCATGCAGGCTATTGGAACAGGGAAGCTTAGTAGGACTTAAAACTGATAGGGATTTTATCCCTCCCTCAACAGGACGTTTACAAAAATTGGAGATATTAAAGACACTTGCATTACTTGGTTATGATTGAAAAAAAATTAAAATTGACCCTATATTTAACTCTGTCTATTTCTTTGATATCGCTTACACATGCTCTTTTTCCATTCGGTATTTTTCTTGCTTTACCGGTGATCTTGGGCATCTATCTGGATATAAAGAATAAATCTTTACTGAATGCAAAATGGACTACTTTTCTTGCAATTACTGGATTTCTGGCATTCGCCGTGTTTGCTATACGGTTCCCCTTCGAGGCAATAGGATATCTTTTAATATATTTAATCTCTCTCAGGGCCCTCGGGGAAAAAAATTTAAGAGAGTACAAACAAATTTTTGCCCTTTCCTTTTTTGCTCTTGTGGCGAGTTCTATCTTTCATTATTCCCTTATTTTTCTGTTATATGTGGCCTTCTACATATTGTCAGGCTCCTTCACCTTATTAATATTTTCCTTTTTAGGTGATACCACAGGACATACTCTTGACTATTCCATATTTAGAAAGCTCCTTAAATTCGTTCTTTATTTTGATTTTTCTGTTATTATATTGTCAATCCCTCTTTTTATAATACTTCCCCGTAGTCCTTATGTATTCTTTAGAGCTCCGTCGTATATACACAGTGAGATTGAAGGCTTCGGTAATGAAATTAACATAGGCGAAATATCACAAAACTTTAATATAGACAGAGTCATCATGAGAGTCAAGCCATTACAGAGTACTTTTCCGAAGGTTCTTTATATTCGAGGAAATGTACTGGACGACTTTGATGGAAAAATGTGGAAAAGAACTCACAGTATCCCCTATAAGTGGCAGAAACTTGAAAAAATTCAGTTTGTAAAGCATAGAAAGACTTCGGGAAAATATGAGATTCAGCTCACTCCCATGGAAACTAAAGTTCTATATATGGTTGATTTTCCACATACGATTCTACCCGGGAATTTACATGTATTTAAGGACTGGGGAAGAGTTATCAGTTTCCCTCCCGGTAAAATTAGCCACATAACGGTATACAAAAGTTTTAATACAGATCTCTATACCGACGAGCTGGATAATAGAGAAATATTTCTCTCCATCCCCCATGAATTAGAAGGCGTAGTAGATTCTATTTTATTTGTTATGGGAATCCCAGAAAAAAGGGATATAAGAATTATTCGGGCCAAAATAGAAAATTATCTCAAAAATAATTTTAGGTACACCATCAATGTTTCTTCATCAAAAGACCCTGTAAAAGACTTCCTAAAGAAAAAAGAGGGGTATTGTGAACATTTCGCAACTCTCGCTGCTCTAATGTTGAGAAGATTGGGAATACCGTCACGTCTCGTAGTAGGCTTCAGAACTATGGAATGGAATCCTTACGGAAAATACTATGTGGTTAGAGTTAAACATGCACATGCATGGGTTGAATATTTCAGCCAAGGGCAGTGGCTCCGTTTAGATCCCACCCCTGTACAAGTAGGTTTAAACTATATTGCCAGACTCGCAGAATACTGGGATTATTTAATCTACCTTTGGAATACACAGATTTTACAATTCAATTATCTAGCGCAAATAAAAATTTTTCTGGCTTTTAAACTACAATTGCAGAAATTGATAGAATTCAAAATCCCCCGCAGTGTGTACCCAGTGATGGTATTTCTTTTACTTTTAGTTGCGGTACTTACCAAATTTTTCCATAGATTTCGGATTCATCCTGCTACTCGTTATCTCAATAAATTTGAAAAATTCATGAAAAAAAGAGGCTATGAATTTAAAATTGGCGAGACACCTCTAGAATTCTCACAAAGATTCTGTAACCCGCTTATACAGGAATTTATTGAGGTGTATTATCAAGCTCGTTTTGGGGGAATAAATATCCAAGAACTTAAAAAATTGTATCTCAAAATCAAGAAAACTTTTTAACCAGAAGTGTGGCGTTATGTCCTCCGAATCCAAAAGAATTACTTATAGCCACATTCACAGTTGCTTCTCTATAGGTTGTAGGTACATAATCCAGGTCACATTCAGGGTCGGGATTCTCATAATTTCTCGTGGGATGAATCCTGTTTGTACACACGCTCATAACAGTAACTATAAATTCCAACGCTCCCGCTGCACCCAGAAGATGACCGGTCATGGATTTAGTAGATGATACAGGAACCCTGTAAGCATATTCTCCTAAAAGACGTTTTATAGCTTTAGTTTCCATTATATCATTAAGTTTAGTGGAAGTTCCATGGGCGTTTATGTAGTCAATTCCCTGAGGAGAAATTCCTGCATCCTCTACGGCCCGTCGCATAGATTGATAAGCTCCCTCTCCTTCAGGATGAGGGGCAGTAATGTGATAGGCATCTGCGCTGGCCCCATAACCTGCAAGTTCCGCATATATCTTTGCATTTCTCCGTTCAGCATGTTCTAGACTCTCTAAAACCACAACTGCAGCGCCCTCTGCCATAACAAAGCCGTCTCTTTCTAAATCAAAGGGCCTTGACGCCTTTTCTGGCTCATCATTTCTTGAAGATAAAGCCTTCATGCTCGAAAATCCTGCCACTCCTATAGGGGTGACCGGGGCCTCCGCCCCGCCTCAGTCATGATGTCCGCGTCACCACGTTGTATAATTCTCATGGCTTCGCCA
>QNDO01000019.1 GCA_003644895.1 Candidatus Hydrothermota bacterium
GTATGATAGGTGTTCTGGTAGTGGGTGTATTATTACTTATACCCAACAGGTCTTTTATAGGAGATTCTCCAGATGCGGTTAGTGTGGCTTTAGCAGAGGTTACGGTTGCGAAAGAAGGAGCATACTGTTTTTACAATCCTGCAGTTACAGGACTAAGTCAGGGCGAAATTATCATGTTTAGTTTTGATTACGTCTATGAGAGCATAGAAGATGTATTAAATTATGAATCAAAGATTAGAGGAAGATATTTCTCTTATTTTCTTATCGGTGAAGGAGGTGTGAATCTTTCTTATCGCGCGGTAAGCAGAAAAGACCTTGTTAATGAAGATGGCGAAATAATATATTCCGTAGACGAGTTCCTTCTGAATTTAGCCTCCTTGCTTTATTTTAATTTCTATGGAGGTGTTAACTTTAAGTATTATTATGTGAGATATGGTGAAGCACTCCGTTGGGGAGAATCTTATAACTTGAATCTTGATACAGGAAATGGATATGGTGTGGATATAGGCTTTGTATATACCTTCGGGAATATAAATGTCGGATTAAGCGGCATCAATATTATATCTAAAGTGTATTACAAGGATTACGAGAGTGACAGACCACCTACAATATTTAGAGGAGCTGTGGTTTTCCATCCACACAATCTTGTAAGGGTGGGCATAGGAGGAGAAAAAAACAGTAGTTCAGAACTTAGGGATTTTTTTAATGCAGGTATTGAGTTTAAGCCTTTCAAATCCATATGGTTACGTGGAGGCTTAACAACAAGCTCAATATCCAAGGACGACTTTTTTTATTCCTTCGGTTTTGGAGTGTCAATCCGTTCCACAGAGGTCAATTTTGGTATACGGAAAAGCAGAGTTTATTTGACATTGAAAGTGAAGGGATAAAAGGAGAGGAGACATGGAGAAAAAGAAACTTCCGGGCAGTGTAATTGGTTTCGGATTTGTAAGTTTTTTCACTGACATGTCCAGTGAAATGGTATATCCTCTCCTGCCTATATTTCTTTCCAGTGTTTTGGGCGTGGGAGCTGAAGCTCTTGGTCTCATTGAAGGTATTGCAGAAGCAACTGCAAGTGTATTAAAGACTTTTTCAGGATACATTTCTGACAGAATTAGGAGAAGAAAACCTCTGGTATTGCTGGGGTATAGCTTATCCGCAATAGCAAAGCCCACCATAGGTCTGGCAGGAAGGTGGATTCATGTACTTGCTGCAAGATTTGCGGATAGAGTGGGTAAGGGAATACGTACTTCTCCTCGAGATTCTTTGATAGCGGATGTGGTAGATGATACTATCAGGGGAAGAGCCTTTGGCTTTCACAGAGCCATGGACACAGGAGGGGCTGTTTTCGGACCTCTTTTAGCATATATTCTACTTGCTATACTGTTAAAATATTACTCAGTGTCGGTAAGCGTTAGATCTGTGTTTTTACTTTCACTCATTCCAGGGATCTTTGCAATTATCACACTTATCTTTTTTGTTAAAGAGAAACCAAAAGAACAGAGGGAGTTGAGAAAATTAAAACTGGGGTTTAAGGGCCTTTCTAAAGAATTTAAATTATTACTTGCCGTGATGCTTGTATTCTCTCTGGGAAATTCATCAAATACTTTCTTGATCCTAAGAGCTTCTAATATCGGCTTTAAAACAGAGATGATACCTATTTTATATATGTTCTTCAACATTGTTTATGCCGGTTCAGCAATGCCCCTCGGCTCTTTATCAGATAAAATAGGTCGAAGACTCACAATTGCTATGGGATTTTTTATTTATTTTATAGTATATCTCGGCTTTGCAAGACTCAGCACCCATCAATATATATATCTCTGGATACTTTTTGGATTGTACGGCATATATTATGGATTCACAGACGGCACGCTGAGAGCTCTTGTGGCGGATATCTCTCGAAGGGAGGAGAGGGGATTTGCTTATGGACTTTATCATATGCTTGTGGGGCTCATGCTTTTCCCGGCCAGCTTTATTGCAGGAATTTTATGGGAGAAGGTGGCACCGAGTGCCCCCTTTTATTTTGGGGCCTTGACTGCAGCAATATCTGCATTTTTAATTTTAATAGTTATAAAGGAGAAAAAATATGAGGAGGATCCTGTCAGGTAATAGACCCACAGGAAAGTTGCATATCGGCCATCTTTTTGGGGTACTACAGAATTGGAAGAGGTTGCAATATGAATATGAAAGTTTCTTCGAGGTGGCTGACTGGCATGCGTTGACAACAAATTATAAAAAAACAGACGAGTTACAACAGAATATAGTGGATATGGTAATAGACTGGCTTGTAGTAGGAATTGATCCAGAGCAGGCCACAATATTCGTTCAGTCAGATGTTAAGGAACATGCAGAGTTGCATTTATTATTCTCTATGATTGTGACGGTTTCGCGTTTGCTAAGGAATCCCACTTTAAAAGAATATATCAAGGAAGTTTCTCCTACAGAGCTTACTACAACTAAAAGGAAGAGTTTCGATAAGTTTGCAGCCAGAGTCATCGATATCTTCATGGATGAATTTGAGGGTATAGAGAGAAGAGAAAATTTTATAGAATGGAAGAGCATTTTGAAACAAAAATTAAAAGAGGTATTTTTGAAAGAAATGAAGGAACATGGTCTGGAGGAAGAAGAGGAACTTACTTACGGCCATTTAGTCTCATACGGCTATCTTGGATATCCTGTGCTACAGGCATCTGATATTTTGGTTTACCGTGCCTCTCATGTGCCCATAGGGGCTGATCAGCTTCCACACCTCGAAATAACTAGAGAAATTGCAAGGAGATTCAATCATCTTTATGGCGAGGTTTTTCCAATACCAGAACCTATTTTAACTGAATTTGCGAAAGTCCCGGGGATTGACGGTAGAAAAATGTCCAAATCTTACGGCAACACTATTTTAATTTCAGAAGACCCTGAAACACTCAAAGAAAAAGTAATGTCATCATACACAGATCCCCAAAAAATCAGAAAGAATGATCCAGGACATCCTGAGGGATGTCCTATTTTTGCCTATCATAAAATATTTCATTCTGAAAGCGCAGATGAAGCAGAGATTAACTGCAAAAAAGGTCTATTGGGATGCGTAGAACACAAAAAATTTGTTGCAGAAAAGATGATAGAGTTCTTGGAGCCTTACCGGGCCAAAAGATCGGAACTCGAACAGGATAGAAACAAGGTAGTCGAGATTCTTAAAGAAGGTGCACAAAAGGCCAGAGTGGAAGCTGAGAAAACATTGGAGCTTGTTCGAGAGCATATGAAGCTCTGGGGATAACATGTTCACGGGGTTGATAGAAGAAATAGGCGAGATTAAAATCGTTAAAAGGGAGGGAAAATCTGCAAGAGTATTTGTGAAAACATCCTTAAGTCTGGAAAAGGGGGCATCCATTGCAGTTGACGGTGTTTGTATCACAGTGGAAAAAATTGACAAAGACGGCTTCTGGGCGTTTTTAAGTGAAGAATCCATTGAAAGAACGCGATTTAAATTTATCTTAAAACCAGGCATAAAAGTTAATCTCGAGCGCCCTTTAACTTTGGCAGCCAAGCTTGATGGGCATCTGGTGCTTGGTCATGTGGACACCACGGGTATTATTGTGAGCGTTAAGAAAAAGGGGAGTGGAGCGGAGATGGAATTTAAATTAAAAGACAAGTATTACACAAAATTCCTTGTAGAGAAAGGGTCTGTGGCTGTCAATGGAATATCATTAACTTGTTTCAACATTAAAGATGATTGTTTTAAAGTAGCCCTTATACCCGAAACTTTAAAAAAAACCAATCTGGGTTTTGCTAGGGTGGGAGATCCTGTAAATCTTGAGTTTGATATTATTGGCAAATATGTGGAAAATATGATTAAAGGTAGGGGGATATGAAACTTCTTGCAACTTTGCATTCACCTGCTAAAGTAAATCTTGGGTTGTGGATTACGGGGCGGAGAAACGATGGATACCATAATCTCGTTACAGTGTTCCACCGCATTGCATTCCACGATACTATTAAGATATGGGATGGTGAAAAGTTTGCTGTGAAATGTACCGATTGTCCTGATGATGAAGGAAATATACTTTTCAATGTAAAGGAACTTTTCGAGAATCGTTTTAATATAGAAATTAATTTTTATATCGAAATTTTTAAAGAAATACCGCCGGGATCTGGCCTTGGTGGTGCCAGTTCAAATGCTGCTACCTTCATACAATTTTTAAATGAGCATTTTAAGCTGGGTCTGGATAGAAAGGAACTCATAGAGCTTGGAAGTAGAGTAGGAGCGGATGTTCCATTTTTCTTGCTTGAAGAAGATGCTTGTATTGCCACCGGGATAGGAGACATTCTGGAACCCATTGATTCTAACATGAATTTTCCCCTTTATTTATATATACCTGATGTAAGAATAAGTACCGCGTGGGCTTATAATAAAATTGACGAGCTTAATTTACATATACCTCATAAGGAAGCCCTTGAAAAAGCTATGAGAATTTCCAGAGCTTTGCAAGAAAATGACCTTGAAGCTTTATATCCTTTAGAAAATACATTCGAAAAAGTTGTTTTTGCAGAATATCCGGAAATTAGGGAAGCTAAGGAAAATTTATATATTTTAGGAGCTAAAGTGGCTTCTCTGAGTGGTTCAGGATCTTCGGTTTTCGGAATTTTTGAACGTTTTTTAACAATTCATGGTGAAGAAAACTTGGTGGAGTCACGATTGGGGGGGAAGGTAGGATAGAGTATCTTCTATATCCTGGATAATTTCTTTGGCTATACCCTGCTTTTGTACTATTGCTTTTAAGGCATTTTGCCCCATTTTTCTGCGTAAACCGTCCCTCTGGTAGAGCCTTGTAATTTCTTCAACCAGCTCATGGACATTTCTCACAACCATTCCACCTTTGGATTTGAGGATATAATAAGCTATACTTTCCACATTGGAGATATAGGGACCGAAGAGAACAGGAATGCCAAAACTTGCAGGTTCCATTATATTATGTCCTCCATAATCTTCAAGACTACCTCCCACAAATGCAACATCGGATATAGAATAAAATTCTCTCAGTTCCCCAAGGGTATCAAGTATAAATACTTTTCCTTTTTGAGGGTAAGATTCAGTGCTTCTGGTATTGTAATCCAGGGATTTTCTTTTCAGTTTAGTTTTGATTATGTCAACCCTATCTAGGTGGCGGGGAGCAATTATAATGTAAATATCCTCTAATTTATGCAGCAGCTGGAATATAGCCTCTATAATCTGATCCTCTTCCTTTGATCTAATACTCCCAAAGGTTATCACAAAAGAAGAGGACTCAATGCCCAAGCCCTCTCTGCTGGCTCTATCTTCTATATCTACACTATCGTATTTCAGGTTTCCTGTAATTTTAATTTTGTCGGGGTTAATGCCGAATGATAAAATTCTCCTTGCATCTGCGGCAGATTGGGCATAAATTCTTACAAAAATTGAAAGAAGCATTCTAAAGACCTTCTTAAAATATTTAATCCGCCGATAATTTTTCTCTGAGATGCGGGCATTTACAAGAAAAGCTGGTATTTTAAATTTTCTCATCTGGGTTAGCATATTAGGCCATAATTCGGTTTCCACATCAATAAATATTTCTGGAGAAACCCGTGAAATTATCCGCATAATCCGAGCCTTTTCATCAAGAGGAAATCTTAAAATCTGAATTTTTTCTCCCCAGAGTTCCTGCGCTTTATTTAGACCCGAGGATGTAAAAGCAGTGAGAAATATTTTTTTGTTTCGGGATAATAATTCGTCGATCAGAGATTTTGCAGCCATAACTTCACCCAAGGAACAGCAATGTATCCAAACATCAGCTTTTTTTAATTTTCCTATTTCATTTTTTTTCACAGGGTTAATGAGTTTTGTCACTGGTGATATAAGAAAATTATATATTTTGAAAATCATACCCGTCTCCTCTTGGAGGAAGGCGGAATACCAAGCTGTGCCCTTTTATCCCGGACACTCCTACGAGATATATTGATACCTTTTTGTTTTAAAATAATAGCAATATCTTCATCTGAATAGGGCTTTTGTGGATTCTCATTTTCCACAATCTCTTTTATTAAAAGTAAAAGTTCATCTTCTGAAATCCGGGAATTAAACCGCCCTACGGCTTTCTTAAAGAAAAATCTCAGTTCAAAAATACCCCTGGGTGTATCTGCATATTTGTTCTTTACTATGCGGTTAAATGTGGAAATGGGGATATTTAATTGTGAAGCAGCCTCCTTCTGTGTGATGGGTACGAGAAAATTATTTTTACCAAGTAGGAAATCTTTTTGAGATTCTGCAATAAATTCAGCCACCTTTCTTATATTTTCTCTCCTTTTGAGGAGCATCCTCTGAAATTCCAGAACTTTTTGATATTTTTCTTTCAAAAATTTTCTGGTTTGTTTGTCAAGATCAGGAGATTGCAATAATTCTAAGTATTTTTTGTTTACCCTAAAATTCAGTATAGGGTTTTCGTCTACCTCCACTCTTAATTCATTGCCTTCTATTTTGATTATAACTTCAGGATACACATACGGAGACTTTGTATCTTCGTACTTGTATAAGGGATAAGGCAATAAAAATTTTTTTACTTCTGGGTGCTCTTTGATAAAAACTCCTGGGTCTTTTACGTTTTTGAAACCTCTATCGTGGAGTTGGAGAATTGTATATTCTTTAACATTAAGAGCCCCAACTCCTAAAGGATCAAACCTCATTATTTTTTCTCGCACCTTTTCCACAATTTCGGGACTAGTATTCACTTCCTGAGCTATTTCCTCCACGCTGCATGAAAGAAACCCCTTTTCGTCAAGGCGATTTAATATAGAATAAGCAATTAGTCTTAATTTTTTTTGAGGGAATTCCATCTCCAGCTGAATTTCAAGCCTAGGCCAAATACTGTCCTTTTGAACCCATCTTTCATCGATTCTGTCCCTTTCTTCATCTTCATCAACCAGAGGATGGGAATAATCTCCTCGATCTATAATCTGATCCAGGTTTATAATTTCCTGTATCATGAGACTCTCATCTTGAAATTCAATGAATGGATTTTGTAGGGCTTCTTCACGGATTTTATCTTGTAATTCCAGGAGGGGAAGCTCTAGGAGTTTTGCCTCAACAATCAAAAGAGGTAACGGTTTCAGTGTCTGTTTGAGTTCAAGACGAAAGTCCTGCTTCATAGTTTAAATCTCTCCCCCAGATATATCTTTCGGGCTTCAGGATTATTTATTAGTTCTTGAGAAGTTCCCTCAATCAAAATTTCCCCCTGATAAATTATATAAGCCCGGTCTGTTATAGAAAGAGTCTCCCTTACATTGTGGTCTGTAATAAGTATGCCAATATTTAAATTCTTAAGGTTTATTATAATATCCTGTATTTCTTCCCTGGTTTTGGGGTCGATACCTGTAAAGGGTTCGTCAAGAAGCAAGAATTTTGGAGTTATTGCGAGGCTTCGCGCTATTTCCACCCTTCTTCTTTCTCCTCCAGAAAGATTATATGCTTTCTCATTTTTTAATTTATCGATGCCCATGAGATTTAGGAGTTCCTGCGTCTTCTTGGCGGCTTCTTCTTTATTTGTTTTTTTCAATTCAAGAATTGAATATATATTTTCAAAGACAGTGAGTTTCCTGAAAACAGAAGCTTCCTGAGGTAAGTAGCTCACCCCCATTTGTGCCCTTTTGTACATGGGAAAATGAGTTAATTCCATATCATCTAGAAAGATATTCCCGTGGTCGGGTTTTAAAGCTCCCATAATCATATAAAATGTTGTGGTTTTCCCAGCCCCATTAGGCCCTAATAGCCCCACAACTTCACCCGTCTTAACTTCCAGAGAAATACCATTTACAGCTATTTTTTTGCCATATTTCTTTTTGAGATCAATTGCTTTTAGTACCGACATTATCAAGCTCCTTGAAAATTCCCTTTCCAGAAGTTGCTCTTAAATATTTTAATTCTCCTGATTCAATTTTAATTATAATGCGCGGAGAACTTATAAAAATCTCATTTTTTTCGCCTTTGTTATGTACAAAAGCCTCACTTAGCAAGATGATGCTGTCTAATTCATTCTGTTCTGTGAGGAAGAATTTTAGAGTATCACTTTTACCATCACCATCTTTCCATTGTATACTACAGCCACCAGTCAGTATTCCATTGTTAGAATCTTCATTAAAGAATAAAGTGTCTGCATCTACCTTCATCTGCCCCCCTGCTATATTTACACTATCATATCCCTGGATGCCTGAATTTTCAATATGGAATTTTTCAGCCTTTACAACCAGTGTGTCTCTTCTCAAAAATTTGATTAAAGGCTTGTCCTCTATTAGAGTACTGTCATTAGTGGACATAAGAAAGCCTGCGTATACTTCCATACTATCTTCTATATTTCGGTAAAAAACTTTTCCATAAGCCGTTATTGTCCCCTCTGTAAAGTATACACTATCTGCCTTTAACAAGGTGTTATTCTCCCTAACTATAACGTTGCCATAGGCCTTAGCAATGTTTCCTTTTTGTTCTAACAAAAGTCTTTGAGCTTCAAGGTTTCTTTTCTTCAGAGTGGCGATAACTTTACCTACTAAAACGAGCACATCTTGGGATTCATTATAACTACCCTCTGGAGCCTGTATTACAAGAGAAGAATCTTTAACCACCACGCCTCCTGAAAATTTGACCAGCTCTTTGTTATTTTCTCTTATAATATCCATTCTTCCTGATTCAATTGAGTAAGATACAATAAGAAGTAAAAACCACATGCGAATATTTTACTGTAAAGCAATGGGAAAGAAAAGCTATTTTTATTTATTCTCAAGCTTATTTAAAATTTGCACCCCCTTATACAAACTTTTAAAATTATTGCATGAATAGAGTATTTGTGAAAGGAGATGTAACTCGTTGCCTACTTCACCCTTGGGTCTATTCCAATAATGTCATAAATGGAGATGCTGAAAAGGGTGATTGTGTGGAAGTCTATACTAAAAACAAAAAATTTCTTGGTTCAGCAATTTACAATCCTGATTCTTCTATTAGTTTACGTTTTTATTCTCGCGATAAAGAAGAATTAGATTATCTTGCGATCAAAAAAAGAATTATTATTGCATTGAAAAGAAGAAGGCTATTCTTTGGAGAAGGTGATTCTTTCAGGGTAGTGTTCAGTGAAAGTGATATGTTGCCCGGCCTTATTATCGATAAATATGGAGATGGGGTAGTAGTTCAGATAAATTCTTACGGTATGGAGAAAAGGAGGCGCGATGTTTTTAATGCTATCCTTGATGTCCTTGATCCCGTTTTCTTATATGAAAAGAGCACCAGCTACGCCAGACTCCAAGAAAAGCTAAAACCCAGAGAAAAACTTATTTTTAAAAAATTTGAAGATTTAAATTTGAGCGAATATATAATTGAGGAAGATGGAATTAAGATAATGGTTGATATAGAAAAGGGGCAGAAGACAGGGTATTTTCTGGACCAGCGTATTAATCGCAGAAAAATAGAAAAGTGGGCAGAGGGGGCCACAGGTCTTGATCTCTTCTCGTATACAGGGGGGTTCACTTTAAGAATGCTAAAAAGAATGAGAAAGGTCTATGCAGTGGATATATCCGAAGATGCTTTAAATATATTGAAGAAGAACTTGCAACTTAATAATTTTTCAAATGATAGGTGTCTCGCAGAGAAAAAAGATGTTTTTGAATTCCTTGACGAAGCAGTGTATTATAAAATTAAATTTGATTTTATAGTGATAGACCCTCCTGCACTAATTAGAAAGGCGGAAGGGAAAAGAAAAGCGATTAATGCTTACAATAGACTTTTACGAAGCTCGATTAAACTTTTAAGCAAGGGAGGGGCTATAGCTATTTTTAGTTGTAGTAATTATATTAAGTGGGAGGACATGTACAATATACTCAAGGAAGCAACCGGATATTCAGGTAGAAACTTTGTGATCTTGGAGATGATGTCCCAGTCTCCAGATCATCCTGTCCTCTCCACATTTCCAGAAAGTGAGTATCTAAGAGGATTTTTGATAAAGGAGGTTATTCCATAATGTCTGGAACAGTATTCATATTTCCGGGACAGGGTTCCCAGTATGTTGGTATGGCCAAAGATTTATTCGAGGCTTATGATTACGTGAAATTATTATTCAGGCAGGCAGAAGAAATCCTTGATTTTCCCATAAGTTATCAGATGTTCACAGGAGAAGAAGAAGTTCTGAAAAGGACGTTGTTTGCCCAACCTGCAATATTTTTGCACAGTGCAGCTATTCTGAATATCTTGAGAGAGAAAAAAATCACACCGGATTTTGCTATGGGACATAGTCTCGGTGAAATCACAGCGCTATATGCTGCGGAGGTACTTACATTTGAGGATGCTATAAAAGTTGTGAAAAAGCGTGCTGAACTAATGGACAGTGTAAGTATAGGTGGTGGCATGAGCGCTATCATAGGCCTCCAGGAGGATAAAATTCAAGCCGTAATTCAGAAATATAGAGGAAAAGTGGTCATTGCAAATAAAAATTCTCCCTCACAGATTGTAATTTCAGGATATATCTCCCAGCTCGAAAAAGTGGAAGAAGAATTAAAACAAGCAGGAGCCAGAAGGGTAATCAGATTAAGAGTTTCAGGTGCCTTTCATTCTCCTTTGATGGAAGAGGCCAAGAAAGAATTTAGGGACTTTTTGCAGGAAATTGAATTTCATACCCCTACTATCCCAGTAATTCCAAATGTGTATCCCAAACCAGTGTGGAATGCACAGAAATTGAAAGATTTTTTGGTAGAGCAGCTTACGAGTATGGTCAATTGGCACGATGGAGTGAGGACTGTGTTAAAGTTCAGGCCTGATAGATTTATTGAAATTGGTCCTAAACGAGTACTGTCAAGATTAGTAAAAGAAATTGCTGGTTCTGAGATTGAAGTCTATTCTATTGATCGAATAGAGGATCTGGAGACTTTTCTTAACCCCTAATTTTCTTGAAAAGCTGATTCTGAGGCTTTATATTAAAGAAACTCAAAAACGGAAAGAAGGAGGATGAAATGAGAAAATACGAAATGATGGTAATTATTGATCCCGAACTTAAAGAAGAGGAGATTAAGAATAATATTGAAAAGTTAAAGGGGATTATCAATAAAAATGAGAAAGGGAAGATCGAATCTATAGATGAATGGGGTAAGAGAGAGCTTGCCTACGAAATCAAACGTAAAAGAGAAGGCTACTATGTTATATATTATTTTGAATCTGAGCCGGAGATTCTGGAAGATTTGAAGAAAGAATTAAGACTCAACAAAAGTTTTCTAAGAGGCTTAATTGTCAGGAGGTAAAATGGCAGATTTGAAATTTCCAAATCTCAATTTTGTACTTCTCTCGGGTAGACTGGTTCAAGATCCTGAGTTAAGGTATACTCCCTCAGGTCGCCCAGTTGCCCGGATGAGAATCGCCAGTGATAGAAGGTTCAAGGATCAGTCAGGTGAATGGCAGACAGAGACATTATTTGTGGATGTAATTGCCTGGCGTGATCTTGCAGAAAGATGTGCTGATAAATTAAGGAAGGGGAGTCCAGTTATTGTGGAGGGGTATTTAAGGTCCAGGTCTTGGGAAACTGAATCGGGACAGAGAAGAAGTGTTATAGAAGTGGTCGGTAGAAGAATACAGTTTCTGGAGAAATTCGGAGAGGTGATTGAAGAACAGCTTGAAGAAGCAGTACCGGAGGATATTCCGGTGGAGGAAGAACCTGAAGATGATTTACCATTTTAATAATAGGAGGTTATAAGCATGGCTAAGAAGATGAAGAAAAAAAGTTGTGAATTCTGTCTTGAAGGAATAAGGGAAATAGATTATAAAGATGTTGAAAGGTTAAAAAAATATATAACGAAGAGGGGGAAAATCCTTCCCAGGCGTTCCACAGGTACATGTGCTTATCATCAAAGGAAACTTGCTAAGGCTATAAAAAGAGCAAGACAGGTTGCCCTTCTACCATTTGTAGAATCATATTATCTATAAAATATCATGAAGGTGATACTGCTTAAAGATTTTCCAAAACTCGGTAAAGCCGGGGATATTGTAAATGTAAAGGATGGCTACGCTACTAATTACCTTATACCGCAAGAGATTGCTATCCCAGCAACTCCTAAAAATTTAAAGATGATAGAGAAAATAAAGGAGTTTAATCGATCCAAAGCAGAGAAGGAGAAGATTCGGGCCTTGAAGCTAAAAGAAAAGCTTGAAGAAATTGGAGAGCTTGAATTTAAAAGGAAGGCAGGGGAGGGAGGCAAACTCTTTGGAGCAGTGAGTAGCATCGATGTATTAAATGAGCTTAAAAATAAGAATATAGAGCTTAAGAAGGGCATGATAATAATGGAAGCCATAAAGGAGCTGGGTGAATATTCCATACGCATTAAATTGCATCCAGAAATTGAGTGTAATTTAAAAATTAAAATTGTTCCAGAGTAAGTGACAAACTTAATAGAAGTTCAAGTAGAAAGACTGGCTCTTGGAGAGAGCACAGGAGAGGCTCCTATTGTTTTATTAAGGGAGAAGAGTGGGGGGCGTGTCCTACCAATTGTTATAGGATTTGTAGAAGCCCAGTCAATTCTAATTGCACTAGAAAGGGTCATTCCCCCAAGGCCTCTGACCCATGATTTAATCAAAAATATAGTCGATACATTAAATTTAAAAGTGGATCGTGTTGTTATAAATGATCTGAAGAATAACACTTTTTACGCCAGGATCATTTTAAAAAGAGAGGGGGAAAGCGTGATTTACAGCATTGATGCGAGACCCTCAGATTCTATTGCAGTTGCTTTGCGGTGCGGAGCTCCCATATTCGTTGCAGATTTTATATTTGAGAGAGCTGGTGAAGGTAATGAACCCGTCTGAGGTTCCATTATCCACTACTGTTCTGGGCATACCGTTAAAAACACCTTTAATTATGGCTTCAGGTACGTGGGGGGATGGTACCGAGATAACCGACCAGAGCGTGCTTCAATTTGTGGGGGCCCTAGTTACTAAAGGGCTGTCTCTTGAACCCCGGGAGGGAAACCCTCCTCCAAGACTTGTAGAAACAGCTTGTGGACTTATAAATTCAGTAGGACTGGAAAATGTGGGTCTCAAAAATTTTATAGAAACAATAATCCCTGCACTTTCAAAACTTGAAATTCCTGTTATTGTCAATATTGCGCCTCATTCTGTGAGTGAATTAAAAGAGATATTAACTCGTTTAAATAATATTGATATTATCAAAGCTTATGAAATAAATGTCTCTTGTCCAAATGTGGAGGAAGGTGGTATTTCTTTTATTCAGAACCATAAGATCTTCACAAAGCTCCTTGATATTTTAAAAAACTATGCAGGAAAGCCCTGCTCTATAA
>QNDO01000020.1 GCA_003644895.1 Candidatus Hydrothermota bacterium
AACATGTGCATATCCATCTTTTACTCTTATTTTCAGATATTCAGGGTTCAGTGATATGCTTTTCTCGAGACTCCCTGCCTCCAGGAGTAAAGGAAGCAAGAACAAAATTATGTACCTCATAAAACCTCCTTTTTAAATTAAAATTTATTTTACAGGGTAATCCTAGTTGAAACAAAACTCTTGCTTGATATAATTCCGTGAAGCTTTTATAATATTCACCCAAAAAAGGAGGATAAAATGCCAGCACCTAAAAGGAGACACTCAAGGGCCCGTTCAAGAAAAAGAAGGACCCATTATAAGATTAAATTAAGTGGTTATGCTGTTTGTTCCAACTGTGGAGCCCCTATCAGGCCTCATACGGTTTGCCCACATTGTGGTTATTATAATGGTAAGCCGGTGCTTGTCGTAAAAACCAAAGAGGGCTGATCAGGGCTTGATATATAATCCCACAGGTAGAAGGATAACAAATCCTAGAACAAGCAGTATCACTGAGATAGTTATTTCACCCAGGCCAACAAGTACAAAACCAATTATGCCCAGGAGCAAGCCTGCTCCACTCACTATATAATTCTTCTTACTCAATGCCGCCCTTTTGGGGGCTTTCTTCTCTGGTTTTCCTTTCTTCATTACCAGCCTCCTTCTTATAAAGTTTACCACGTTTAAGGTAATAGATTTCCAAAGGGATGTCCTCAGTAAATACCCAGTCTGATGATAGACCCTGGAAATATTTCAAATCCTTCAAACCAAGTAAAATCTCTGCAGGTGAAATTTCTCTCTTACCTGCTACTACTTTATTTAAAATAAGTCCACAATCATATCCCCTCATCGCAATATAAGTGGGGACATAATTGTACAGCTCATAATACTTATTCTTGAATTCTTCTCTTTTATTGTTAAGTTTTATTATGTCCCGAAAGGTCAAAGGAAGGGAAGAAAACATAAAATTTTCAAGGCTGAAGGCTCCGGTTTCGAAAACTCCCTTCCACAGCGATAAACCGAAAACTGGAACTTCTGGGAACATTACCCTGGCTCTCGAAGCCATAAAAAGAGCCCTTTTATCACCCCCGGGAACAAATATTCCGTCAAGAAGGGTGGTATCCACTGTCTCGAATACAGAGTCAGGTAGGGTAGAATCTCCATACTCAATTTCAAAAAGGACCTTTCCATAATTTTTTTCCAGTTCCTTGCTAAATAATCTTTGCCACAGGTATCCCTCTGCATTCTTATTGAAAATTAAACCAAAGTAGACATAACCCAGCTGATTAATTAAATAATCCACCAGTTTTTTAATTTCAAGCTCGTAGATTCTGTATGGCGTGTAGATAAAATTCAGGGTTTCGGGAGGAATATACACCGCCACAGGGGAAAATACCGGAATGGCTGCTTCGAGTTGTTGTGAAAGGTAAAACATGTATCTGGATGAAAGGGGACCCACTGCACAGCAAATGTTGTTAATATCATTTATACTGTAAAAATCCTTCTCATTTAAAACCTCAAATTTTCCCTTAAAGGACATCCGAAAACCTCTAATAAATTCTTCTCCAAGTTCATACAGTCTCCCTTGTGGAACAAAAAGGTATATTATACCCCTGCGAAACAATTTTCCCAGCCTGTTTGTATCTCTCAGTCTTTTCAGTATTTCCGGCTTCAGCCCAAGAAGACTAGAAAGTCTTAAAAGGGCTGCATCTTGTTCCTTTTCACCATAGACTGCCCTGTAATAGGCGAATATCGCTCTATCAGGATGTCCAAGCTTTTCATAAGAAAGTCCTGCATAGAAAGATGCTCCTTCAAAATTCAACATCTCTCCATCTCTTTTTTTAAGCAATTCGTAATAATATAGAGAACTATCATGTTCACCCAGTCTTGTGTAAGATACAGTGAGAAGAGCAAGAGCTTTAGTATTTTTGAAGTATTTGCTGTAAGAGAGTATCCGGTTTATGCATTTTCTATACTCTTTCATCTCATAAAAATTGTATGCCTCTCTTATCTCCCTCGGCTCACCAAAAATAGAAAATATAAGAAAGAAGGGAAAAATAAATTTCATTCTCCAAGGCCCTCCCTAGTTAATTCCGCATATTTCACATACCTTCTAGCTATTTCTTTTATCATGGAGACCTCCTCCTCATGAAGTTCCCTTACGACTTTTGCTGGTATCCCGAGAACAAGAACTCCTGGAGGAATTTTTGTATGAGGGGGAACAAGAGCCTGGGCACCCACTATAACATTTTCGCCTATTTCCACATCATCCAGCACCACTGCTCCGATTCCTATTAGAACAAAAGAAGATACGGAAGCCCCATGTATAACGGCTCTATGTCCCACTGTTACATAATCTCCTATAAAAACAGGATATTTCCCCTTCGTTCCATGAAGTATAGCGCCATCCTGTATATTGGAATAGGCCCCTATTTCTATCCTCTCCACATCCCCCCTTACCACGGCATTATACCAAATGGTTGAATAATCCCCAATTTTCACATCGCCTACAACTATTGAACCAGGTGCAAGAAAGACCCCTCTTCCCAGTTCGGGTTTCTTTCCGTCATATTCCAGGATTCTGCCCATGCATAGATTTTATAGTTTTAAAAAAGTGGGTTCAATTTTTCCACATTTTTCTTCTTGCAAAATCTTTCCTATTCAGTTAATATAATTTAGCTATGATTTACTTAATTTTTTTGCTCCTGAGCTTTAATTTTCAGCAAATAAAGCCCTTTCCGTACAAATTTGAAGGGATCACCCGGATTTCTGTCATTGATTTTAATGTGGATGGAAGGACAGATTTAATTCTGTGGGGTGAAGGTAGAGCGCCGCTGCTCCTGGAAAATTTGGGAGAATCTAATTTTTTGGAAAGAAGCATCCCGGCTTTTTCAGATTATACCTTTGGTATCGTGTACCTGGGTGTTATTAACTACAACAGGGATGAATACCCCGATATACTAGTGATCGTCAATTTACCCGGAGTTCTACCAGAAGTCCTGGTAAATGATTTTGGAAATGGGTTTGTAAAAAATATATTGAATATAACTCCCCCCGATATAGTAGATTCAGTGTTATTATCCGATGTAAATCAAGATGATCGAAGTGATATCCTGTTCTGGGGCACAGAATTGACTACATTTCTGCAGAAAAAGGAATACATTTTTGAAAAAGATACACTTCTTCGGAAATTTTTAATACACAAAGCCACCCTAACGGACTTCGATTTTGATGGAAAGATGGATACCCTCTTTCTTGCAGACTCAACGCTCATATTGAATGACACAATCCTGGACCAAAATGTCACTTCCTATACAGTTATGGACTGGAATGAGGACAATACCCCGGATGTATGCTTAATCAAGAATGGGGAAGTTTTCTGTCTCCTCAATGTAACACCGAATGTCAAACACCTCTCCATCAAGACTTCTGGAATAGAAGGGATTAAAATCATATTTTTCCACGGAGATACTGCAAGCTTCATTAGAACATATAAAACAGCTAGACTGGATATCTACAAGGAAATCGATTCCATATATGCCATCTCTGAAGGAGACACAGTTGTGCTGGATACGGCCACAAATGGTATGGATTTTCCTCTCATTTCCTCGGTCAGGGAGAAAGATACTTTGATTGATGTAAATCCCCGAATTACCCGGGATGGCTTCGAGGTCCAGTGTATCATGAGGACAGAAGGGTTCATGAGAGTAACTCTCTTCTCCCGGGACGGAAGATTAATAGGCATTCTTGATGAAAGACAGGCAGAACCTGGAATCTATTATATTCCTTATGAAGGAAGCCATCTTAGACCTGGTATATATATAATAAAATTCGAAGAACCTCTCGGAATTCACTCCACAAGGATAGTAATTACAAGATGAAAATCCAAATTAACCTCCCACTTGATAAAGACATTCTTGAAAAGTTTGATATTTTTGTGGTTGGAGGAACAATAAGGGATATACTTCTGGGAGATATTCCTCGTGATTTTGATATTGTGGTTCCTCCACCGGTGGAGATCTTTCTTCATGAGTTAAAAAAGAAAAACTACAGATTTTTCGTCCTTGATGAGAAGGAACAGGAATATCGAATAATTTTGTCTAAGGAGGAGTGGATTGACCTTTCTCAAATAAAGGGTGAAACCATTGAAAGAGACCTTATAATGAGAGATTTTACTATCAATTCCATAGGCGTACATTTGAAAAGTGGAACGCTTATAGACCCAACAGACGGTATAAAAGACCTCAAAGGAAAAATTATCAGGACTGTGAGTGGCACTAATCTCATCCAGGATCCCTTGAGAATCTTAAGAGCTTTCAGATTCTACGCCACGCTGGGCTTCAACATAGAAAAAAAGACAGAGGAATTAATAAGAGAATTGCATCCTCTTATCAATATTGTGGCAATGGAAAGAATCAAATATGAACTTTTCCTCATCTTAAAAACTGATCAGGCTTATAAAACCTTCAAATATATGGAGGAGGTGGGTCTTTTATACGATATATTTCCAGAATTAAGGCCACTTCGTTATACCTCCCAAAGATATTATAATGAACAGAATCTTCTTTATCACAGCATGATGACAATGAAATATACAGAAGAAATAATTGAAAAAGAAACTCATCCACAGGAAGCAGGTGACTTAAAGGTATTAATTAAACTCGCGTCTCTCTTGCATGATATAGCAAAACCAGAAACACTGTCTTATGACGATGAAGGAAATACACATTTTTACGGCCACGACAAGATAGGTGCTGAGAAGGTGGAGCAGATAGCCTTGAGACTGAAGTTTTCCAATAAAGAAAAGGATATCCTAAAAAAACTCGTGAGATATCACATGTATCCTCATCTTCTTTCTGCTGAAAAAGAAATTACAAAAAAAGCCGCGAACCGATACTTGAGAAAGACAGATGAGCTTGCTTTCCCACTTCTGAGAATGGCACTAGGCGATGCTATGGCTTCTCCGCCAAGGCCTGGTGGGATGCAGGGCTATGAAAGATTGGAGAAAATTCTAAAGGAAATTCTGGAAGAGAAAAAGAAACAAAAGAAAAGAATAATAACCGGGCATGATCTTATATCCCTTGGCCTTGAACCTGGACCTTTATTCAGAAAAATACTTGAAGAAATTGAGGATATGTGGGCTCAGGGTGAGATAAAGACAAAGGAAGAAGCACTTGCCTATATAAAGCAAAAATATATTCAACCCCGCTAAAACATACGTCTCAGAGCCATATAGAGCGCCATATTCAAAGGAATAAAATTTTATAAGTATAAAACCATTATTTTTGTTCATAAAGAAGCGAATATGGACGCCTAAATGCACGGCGTTAAAAATCACTTTTTATTCTCCTGAATTCCAAGTTTCCGTATTCTATACCGAAGAACTCTTTCCGATATACCCAGCTCCCGGGCAGCCCTTGTTTTTACCCAGTTATTTCTTTTCAGAGCTTCAAGAATTATACTCCTTTCAATTGCTTCGATTCTCTCATCCAGAGACAGGAACTCTTGCTCCTGTGGAAAAATTTCCTTCCTGAGGGAGAGGGGGAGTTCTTCTGTAGTGATATACTCACCCTGGGATAACACTACTGCACGCTCCACTATATTTTCAAGCTCTCTGACATTTCCAGGATAATGGTATCGCAGAAGTAATTCGTAGGCTTCTCTTGTAAATCCCTTTATTTTTTTAGCTTCTCTTGCGCTGTAAATCTTAAGAAAATGCTCCAGTAAATATGGTATATCCTCCTTTCTTTCTCTGAGGGACGGGATGTGTATATGAATCACATTTATACGATAAAAAAGGTCATCTCTGAAGGTTCCTGCTTTCACCATCTCTTCAAGATCTCTGTTTGTTGCTGTAAGAAGGCGAAAATCCACCTTTTTGGGCTTCAATCCCCCGAGTCTCTGAATCTCCTTTTCTTCAATAACTCTTAAAAGCTTGACCTGCAGGGGAAGAGGTAATTCCCCAATCTCGTCTAGAAAGAGAGTACCTCCATGTGCTCTCTCTATCAATCCCGGTTTTTCTCTATCTGCACCTGTGAAGGCGCCTTTTTCGTAGCCAAAAAGCTCAGACTCTATTAAACTCTCCGGAATAGCTGCAAGATTCACTGCTACAAAGGGCCCGTTCTTTCGTTGAGACTTTTCATGTATCAACCTGGCAATTAGCTCTTTCCCCGTACCACTCTCTCCGGTAATTAATACAGTGGAAGAAGAACCAGCAACTCTAATGGCTATATCGACAACTTGTTTCATTGCATAAGACTCAGCAACGATACCCTTAAGCCTCTCGGGCCTTACAATTGTGCGCAACACTTTAACCTCTCTTTCCAATCTGAGATTCTCCTGGGCTTTACGAATGTTGATAAGAAGCTCTTCCAGATTTATCGGCTTTACAAGATAATTGAAGGCGCCGTTCTTCAGAGATTCAACAACCAGTTTCACATCCTGAAAAGCTGTGATCATTATGGCTTTTATTTCAAGGTTTATCTTTCGAATCTCCTTAAGCACCTCTATTCCAGATATATCCGGTAGCCTTATATCAATGAGCACAACATCAAAAGCCATTTTTTTAACCTTTTTTATGCCCTCTTCCCCTGTTTCTGCTTCGTCTACGGTGTATCCCCTTTCTTCCAAGAATTCTCGAAGCAACATCCTCTGGGAGCCCTCATCCTCAATAATAAGTATTTTAGACATCCTGAACCTCCATTTCTATAATAACTAGCGTTCCTCTCCCTGGCTGACTCTTCACATAAAGTCTCCCACCATGAGCTTCTATTATTCTCCTTGTGACCGCGAGACCTATACCAAGCCCGCGAGTTTTTGTTGTATAAAAAAAGCCCATTGCTTTTGAAAGGGTCTCCTCGTCCATCCCCTTTCCGGTATCTTTTAATTCTATTATAATCTTTTTCCCAGACCTCCTCGCGGCAATATATACTGTACCATTGTCCTCTATAGCCTCAAAAGCATTTTTTATAAGATTGTAAAAAACCTGATTCATGAGATCTGGATCACATGGCAACACCATTTCTTTTGGAACATCCACCTCAACCTTTATGGAAGGCATGCCCAGTTCCACCTTAACAGAGTTCAGTGCTTTATTAATAATATCTCTGAGCCGGCATGACCCCTTTTTCACGGTCACAGGCCGGGCAATATCGCGGAATTGATCCACAATCCTATTCATTCTTGATATTTCATTGTCAATAATAGAAAGGTATTTTTCTTCCACGGTTCCCATTTCTTTTAACCTGTCCAATAATAAACTTAACGTATTTAATGGATTTTTAATCTCATGGGCTACTGCAGAAGAAAGAGCTGATAGTTCTTCGAAATGCTTTCTTAAGGCCGCTTCCTCTCGGAGAGCAATTTCTCTTTTCAGGATGAGATTCTCCAATTTTACAACCAGGAAAATGGAAATTATTGCTGAAATTATAAGAACCAGAAGAACTATTACAAAATTTTTCTTTGCTCTTCTTTCAAACTCATCCATATATTCCAAGGAGTAACCGCCAACAATGAAATAACCATTTCTCAACTCCCTACTGAATTCCATAATCCGATGTACAGGAGTTTTTATCACACGTAGCCCCTCGATGGATTCCCTTCTGATAGGGAGAAAACCTTCATATCTCGAATCCCAGTACACTAAGGTATCTGCCCTAAGAAGAGCCAGATAATCAAAATCTCCACTTTCCGTCAGAGAATAAAACAGAATCTTCACCTTCTTTACATCGGGAATCTCCGTCTTGAATATCTCTCCCATTAACCCGGCTACGGAAATAACATGCCTTCGGGAAATCTCCTCCAGCTCTGAAAGCGTTCTTTTCTGATTCCAGATGTAAATGGTTCCAAAAAGAAGGAAAAGCAAAATATAAATGCATACAAGAAAATAACGTCCCTTCACCGTCCCCTTCTTCTCCTCATCCGATCGGCACATCGCCAGAGAGGAAACCCTTCTTTATCTCTAAGATAAATATCCCTGTTCCTTGAGCGGAAGTTAATAAATCCTGCCACTATTATATGCTCCCCGTTATTTTTATTGAGAGAGCCTCTCACTTCCACAATTTCCCCTCTTCGGGGCAGCTCCTCTATATACCAGGGAGGACCCAGTATAATTTTAAATGTATCTGTATCTGCATCAACCATAAGGAATACCAGTGGTGCACCGGATCGAGGCCCTTTTTCTTCCCCTACTTTTATTATCCTTCCCTTTATTTCTATTTGATTTTCAAGATCATAGTAAAATCTTCCCTGTGGGCCTGCTAAAATTAAGGTTATAACCAGAAAAAGCATAATATTTCCACCTCCTACATAGAGAAAGACAGAAAAAATCTAAAAGCACCCATATTGTAAATATATTTCTCCACATTAGAATCATTTTGATTGTAGAGGTAGTCCAGATTCAAATCAAGGACCCGTGAACCTACCGGAAAGCTCTTCTTTAATGCCAGGTAAAAATATTTAAGATTATCCTTTCTCAAGGCAATGGAATCTGCCGTGTATGTATTAAGATAATCTCTTGTTTCCACCCCCAACTCCAGGTTCACTTTTATTAGGAGTGGTAAATATACAGTGGTACCCACCATGAAACCTGTGAGGTCGTATGCATAAGGATCATCGTAAATATCGGAGTCTATATATACACTACCGGATGAAGAAGGAGCTTCTCCTCCTATCAAATTTCTTCTCGTATATTGAAAATAAACACCTGCATAATCTGTGAGGCTTCTTGAGATTCTTATTCCATATCCTATCCTGTACAACGCTTCTTCAGATATTGAATAATCAACTGGGATCCGAGGCAGTCTTCTCCCTATTGCCGGCCTCACATAGGTATCACTGTACTCTATTAACTTCACATTCTTTCTTCCCATATCCCCGAGCAATTTTACTGTTGTTCTGGTTAATGGGAAAATACTAAAATCAAGCCTCGCTATGTGTTCACTCTCTTTAAAATAATCCGCATATTCAAGATATTGGTATGTGTAGTTTGCCTTCAACATTGTTTGGTCCGTGGGGTAAATTTTCAGCTCCGGAACAAAACTGATTCTCTGATATTCGGTATATCCATCGCTATATTTAAACAGGTGCTCCACCCCGAGTTTTATGTAATTCCCCACTCCGGGGAGATCGACAAAATAGGAGACCCCCATAAGATTTTTAAAGTACGATAGAGAATCATGTTCAAAAAATTTATTGTACTGAGGACTTATAAATAGAAGAAGAGGGGAGTCACCACCCGTCTCAAGGTCTACCAGCACAGAAAATATAGCATCACCAACACCTGTACTGTCCTGAAAAATGTTGCTACTGTACTCCTGTCCTGCAGTGAGTGTAAAATTGATTGATATTATAAACGCAAGAATTATGTTTCCAATCATAGTATTATTATAACCCCCTTTTCCTTCAAGAAAAAAGGGGGGCAAAGCCCCCCTTAATCTTTTATTGAGTTCCTCTTCTCTGCTTTCTGCCTAGAGAACTTCCACCTGCTCGTCTCGTGCCGCCGTTTCTGCCGCTCCATTGGGGGAATCCATTTTCGTCTCTCAAACGGAATTGCTCTCGGGTATGCGTATTCACCATTTCTCTTGCAAGCACAAGTTTGCCTTTACCAAGAACTTCGGTATAGGAACCGGTGATTTTAACCTCGTCGTTTATCTTAACCTTTGGAACCACATAATCTGGGCCAAGTTCAACTGTATATCTCTTTTTGTCTTTGGTCTCAACTGTAATCTGCTTAATCAGATTTCTTCCGTTGAGTGAGGTTATATTTTTAACCTCTATTACTTTTCCTTCAATGGTCACTTCTTTGGATATATCATAGTATCTTGCTCTTGTCTGAGCATTGAGACCCGCAACCCCCAGGAATGTTATTATTGCTCCAAGTATTATGTTTCTCATCTTTAATTTCTCCCTCTGTATTTATTTCTCTCCATATTTGGAATCTCTGGTTTTTGACTTCTTTCTTTTCTTTCCACCTTTTTATTCTCCCTTATTCTTTTTCTGAGTTGAAGCGAATCAGGGATACCATCTCCATCTTCGTCTCTGAGTCTTAACCTTTTCTGAAGCTGGGTTCTCACCTGGGTTGTATCACCAGCATTTTTGACTCTTACCTGATTCAACACCCTGACCTGCATGGTATCATTACGGGTCACAGTGACCTCATGAGAGACATCAACCCTGTCATTTGACACATTTACCATCACCTCTGTGGTATCTTTTGTAACCTTTACTTCTCTCTCCACCTCTGCCTGCTGGGCAGAGAGGAGTCCGGCCATTCCTGCTATTAGTGTTATGGTGAAGAGTTTCTTCATGATCTCACCTCCTTTTCTATTGTATATTATTACAATTCCGGTGCCAGAATCAGAGAAAAATCAGGATTTCCTTGTAAACCCAAGGGGAAAAGGGGGATATATACACCATTTGTTCGACAATTTTGTCGAAATTTTAAAGTGGAATTGTAAGCAAATTTACAAAATCTGTCTTTTAATACCCGATCTCTCTAATAAATCTTAAATTTTTTCTCCATTTTTCTGAAACCTTTACCCACAGCTCAAGGTGAACAGGTCTTCCGAGAAACAGTTCTATTTCCCTCCTTGCATGTATACCCAGTCTCTTTATCGCCTGCCCTCCTTTCCCGATAATTATAGCCTTCTGTGAAGGCCTTTCCACATGAATTGTAGCCCTTATATAATCTTTTCCACCATGTTTCTCCGATTTTTCTATAAATTCCTCAATTTCCACAGCAGTAGTATAGGGTATTTCTTCTCCGTAAAATTGGAAAACCTTTTCCCTCAGAATTTCCTGGACCACAAACCTTTCCGGTCTATCCGTGATCATGTCTTCAGGATAAAAGGGCTCTCCCTCTGGAAGGTATTCTATTATGGCCTTAAGAAGCTCATCAAAATTGATGGCTTTCAAGATACTCACGGGTATAATTTCTTTAAATTCATACAGCTTAGAATATTCGTCTATGATGGGTAACAGCTCCGGCTTTCTCACCAGATCGACCTTATTTATAGCCAGTATGGCTGGCTTTTCCCTCTCCTTTATTTCTTCCACAATGTGGATGTCTATGTCCTCTGGCGGATAAGGTTCTGTCATCATAAGGATCAGGTCTGCTTCTTCTAGGGCTTCCATTGCTCTTCTGACCATCCACCTATCCAATTCATGTTTTGGCCTATCCATAATACCCGGTGTATCCAGAAATAGTATCTGGTAATTCCTACCGGTCAGTATTCCCAGTATCTTATGTCTGGTGGTCTGTGGTTTTGGGCTGATAGCTGCAAGTTTGAAATTCAGTACTGAGTTCATGAATGTGGATTTACCTACATTGGGTTTTCCTATTATCCCCACATAGCCTGACTTAAATCCTCTCCCTTTTTCTAATTCCAATTTCAAAATACCTCCTTTTTATCATTAGTCCAGGAAAAATTTCATCCCTGGAATTGAATATATTGTTAACCCGCAAAAAACATTCTAACTTAGCCTTTAATTTTAAACCAAGGGAAACATCGCTCCACAATGCACTTTTACCATGGAATAAATAGTGCAAATAATAAGAGAATTCGAAATTCTTGAAAGCTACCTTATACCCTAAATATCCCTTTTCCTGGAAAATGTTTATATCAGAAAAAACCCTTGTATAATTTAAAAAGACACGCTCTGAACGTAAGCCAACATCTAATCTCTTTTCTTTCGTATCTCTGAATTTCGAAAGATACAAACTTATAGGGTCGGGCCTGTAAATCTCGTCGAAGATATTTCTGGTAAATTGCAGGTAAAATCCCTTATAACCCAGAGTGATACCTTCCACCTTTTTCTTTGATCTTATCCGTAAAGGAAGAGAGTCGGCTAAGAAATAATCAAATTTCTCGATATCACCGAGGAAAATCTTTCTATCCCTCAAGATCTTGAGGAAAAACCCCCTGTATAGATAATAAAATTTTAAGGCGGGATAAAAATCTTCTCTTAATTTAATAAGGAAAAACCCGTTTTCCCAGAGGAATCCCCCTCCAAATGCATTATAGAAAATTGGATTGGTTTCTACAAAAAGCACTGTATTTCCGGTCCTGTAACCAATCTGCACATCTCCTCCATGCAAAATTTCCCTCTTGCCATGTATGTAGTCCACGCTGTTCTTCAGTTCACCGGATATAAAACCTCCCCCACCTTCAAAATAAAACAGAATAGAATCTTTGAGCGTTATAAAACGACCCACTTCTTTCTCTTCTAAACCAAGAGACACAGGTCCCTCATAAGTTAAGGCACTCCTCCACGTGCTAACTCCATGGAAAAGGTGTTTTTCTCTAGAAACTTGCAATTCTCTAAAATCAAATTCCATCCTGAAAGGATAAAAAAGCCCAAGGGCAAATCTATCCAGTCCCTCCTCTGGAACATATCTCAAGTCTTCAGGTCTGGGTCTGAATTTATAAAGTGGAGAATAAATACTATCCGGTATAGGGAAAGGAACACTATTTAAAAGCATAAAAACAAGTAAGATTAACATCCTACTCCACCTTTTTAATGAGCAAGATTCCAATAATTAAAAAGAAGAGATTGGGGAACCACATGGCAGGAATAGCATTTATAACCCCTCTTCCTGCAAGTTCTTCCCCTCCCACAAGAAGCACATAGTAAATTGTAAAAAGTATGAAGGATATCCCGAAGGCAGAACCATAACCTCCTTTCTTTACAATGATTGCCAGTGGGGCTCCAATCAAGACAAATACTATGGATGCGAAGGGAATGGAAAACTTTTTGTGTATTTCCACCCAAAGTTGATTGATCCTTCTTTTGAGTATGCGGATTCTTATGCTGTCAGTAGGCGAAGTTGTTCTCAGATCATTTTTAAAGGATTCGATCTTCTCATGAAGCATCCGTATATTCATTTCCCTGTCTCCGCGATAAGTACGTTCCTGCCTCACTAGCCTGGTGTCCACGGGGATTTTGATAATCTGCTTTTTGAATTTTATCCTTCTAA
>QNDO01000021.1 GCA_003644895.1 Candidatus Hydrothermota bacterium
AATTACTCTTCACAGGGTGCTGTTTACGGAGCGCAGGTAAGAGGGGGGATTGCTGCCTCTGAAGTGGTTTTGAGTACCGAACCGGTAATTTTCCCCTATATTGAGCAGAGTGACATGCTTCTTTCACTCTCTCAAGAGGCCTTTGATTACTATTTAGCCGGTGCCAAGAGAGGAAGTATTATAATAATAGACTCAGGTCTTATAACAGTTGATGATAATGTACGCGAAAAATTCAAAGTGTATGAAAAACCATTCACCAGGTTGTCCATTAAAAATTTCAAAACACATACACTTGCGAATATGATAGCTTTCGGCTTTGTTGCACATTTCCTCAAAGAATTTATAAGCGAAAGATCTGCTTTGGAGGCCATCGAAAGAAGTGTAAGTAAAAAGTTTCAGAAATTGGATAAAGAAGCATTCAGATTGGGGTTATCTCTACATTGATTCATAGTCCAAAATATACATAACTACCGAGTAATTCGGGGCTGTCTATATCAAACAGATGTACTAATTTCCTTAATGTCGAGGAAAGCGCCATGAAAGGTCTTTTACCCTGAGACAGTTCGGTGTAGAATTCCTCCATTATAAGCATGGCTTCTTTATCTCCAAGTTCTGTACGTGTTATTAATATTCCTGATACACCCCTTTCAAAGAGAGTATTTAGGACAGAATAAATAGATTCCTCTTCAGGGAAGAATGCCTTCCACAAAGAGCATGAACTTATTACCAGCATAGGATTTCTCGAATATTTAAGATAAAGAAGATCCTTAATGGCCAGTGGTTTAATTTTAGCACCATCTCGTTTTAAGGTATAAAAAGATCTCAGAGGATCATCTTCCACTGCGACAGAATGGGTAGCCAGGTGAATTACATCAAAATGAGGAACTAAACTGAAGAATCTTTCACTTTCTTCATTAATGAGTATAGTGCTTCTAACAAAAAAACGAGATGCTTTTTCAATTTCCCATCTGGCAAATGGAAAATGTCTCTTTTCAACCTCTGTGATGGCCAGTCCAAGGAATGTATCATAATTTTTTTTGAAATATCCCGAAGCCAGTATTCTGTATGCAGGGAGAATGGATATATTGTATTTCTCAAAAAGGAAGCCTTCTCCATCATGTAGTATGTTAAAGGGAATATGTATCATCCTGCCATAAGGAATAATAACGAGGTTGTTAGAGAGAAGGTATCTTTGTATAGGGTGTATCAACGTAGAATATAGATTTTCCAGAATTTCTTTGTCCGCAAAGGACTTAGCACGAGTTTTAAGCCGCTTTAAAATTTTAGAAAACCCCTGTGCCTCCACTGTGATCGTCTTTTCCCCATTCCTGAGAAAGATATAAACTTCATCACCGGAATAAAAATACTCAATTAAGTTAAAGTTAAAAGGTAGCTTTATTCTGTGGAATGTAGGTGATCTTTTTTCAAACACATTTGAAGTCAACCTCCTCAGCATGAAAAGAGCAGTTTTTTCTTCATTATTCTTTAAGTGCACCTGTATGGCAATATTTTGAAGTAAAGTTGCCAATTGTGAGATTTTTTCTTCATTGTATAATTTTGGTATCAATTGGTAAAAGATATCTTTGTACTTCTTTAAAAGAAGAAAAGCATCTTTAAAACGATTTTCAGTGATCAGCCGTTTTAAATATTGATGAAACAAGGATCCCCTGATGTAGGAAGAAGAATCTTTATCCTCAATGACTTTCTGTACCTTCTCAGAATGAGCATCTATTTCATCAAAATATAGATTGTAGCTGAGCTCCAAAAAATTTACATCCACTTTTAAAGTTCCACGTCTACATAATTTTCTGATTTTTTGCAGCGTGGTGCTGGCTTCTCTTTTTTTACCCTCTTCAAGGAGAAGTTGGTAGTAAATTAATAAGGGCTCTGTTCCTCCCCATAGGAAATAATCTTTCTGGGATTTAAGTGCGAGTTCTGCCCAGTGAAGTCCCTCCTGCCTCTTACCCTTGATATAAGAAATTAATGCAAGATAAGGGTATAGGAAAGACCGCAGTCGGAATCCTATCCCCGATCTTAGTGCTTTTTTGAGATTTAATTCTGCAATGTTAAATTTCCCTTCGATGAATGACTTAATGCCACCGGCGACTCTAATAAAAGGAATTACAGCTTTGGGATGGATATCTAATTGCGCACATATTTTAATGATTTCATGGAGCTGTTTGTCTATAAGCTCTGTTTTACGAAGTTTAATAGGGATCCGTATTTTCCAGAATAAAGAAATTATGGCATGACAATATTTTTCAGCAAGCAGAAAGTCTTCCGCAGAGAGATCATAATAGAATTCAGCAAGTTTATAATTTTTAATTCCAAAATTAGCATGTGCTAAAAAGCGGTATAAAAAACCTGAAAGAATTTTTTGATATTCAATGTTGGACCCAAACACTTTTTCTTTAACTTCATTTTCTCTTTCCAATAATTTTTCGAAATGGCCAACTGCGAGAAGGTGTTGTAATTCAAAAAGATCCAAGAAAGTATTTTTATCCTTTGCCCACTTGCTTCCTGCAAGGAATTCCTCAAAAATTCCAATTGCCCTATTATAAAGTCTAAATTTTCTTCTAGTGAGTGCTTGATGTATAAATCTAAAATAGATTGCCATGACAAGACGTTCTGGCAGTTCTTGTTCATGGCTTGCTGTGAGATTAAATAATTTTTTTAAAAGTTCCCAGTTTTTAAGAGGGTCTTCCGATCTGATGCAGATCTCCTTCGCATATAGTGCAAGAATTTTAAAAACAGGTTTTGGGGTAATTTTATAAGCTTTCTCACACAATATTTCTATAGATTTGACTTCTTTTAAAGTATAGGTTGTATAAAGTCCTTCTCCCCGATATAAAATATGTACAGCTTTCTGTATCAATTCGTCTATACCACTGGCATCAAGAATTTCAGAGAAAAGTATCAGCACATCATTTTTATCTGTACTTCTTACCATTTAATTATGTTCTTTAACGAACTATGAGCTGATCCCTTCTGGGGCCCACCGAGATATATTTTACAGGAATTTTGAGTTCTTCCTCAATAAAATTTACATATTTTTTTGCATTTTCAGGAAGCTCCTGAAAGCTCCGCTCGTTTCCTTCCAGTTCAAAACCCTCCATTTCTATATAATGAGGTTCTAAACGTTCATAATCAAGAATACTGGTGGGTGGAAATCTCAATTTTTTACCGTCCAATTTATAATGAACAGCTACCTTTATTTTTTCCAGCCCGCTTAGCACATCCAGTTTTGTCATAACCAAATCTGTTACACCATTGACAAAGGCAGAATATCGTAACACTGGTAAGTCCAGCCATCCACATCTTCTGGGACGACCGGTGGTGGCTCCATATTCATTTCCTTTTTCTCTTATGTATTTCCCTTCTTCTCCTGTAAGTTCCGTTGGAAATGGGCCTTTACCAACCCTTGTGGTGTATGCCTTAAACACTCCGTAGATTCTCCCTATACAAGTGGGTGGAATTCCTGATCCTACTGGTGCACCTGAACTAATGGTATGGGAAGATGTTACAAAGGGATAAGTTCCGAAAAAGATGTCCAGCATTGTTCCCTGTGCGCCCTCGAATAGTATCTTTTTATTTTCTTCCAAATATGAGTGGAATAATGCCACTGTGTCCGCCACATAAGGTCTAATTTGCCCAAAAAAGATGAGCAATTCATCTCTCATTACTTTCCAATCAAATGGAACATGCCCATATCTTGCGCCTATAATTTGATTGTTAAATTCCGCGGCAGTTTTAAGGCGATCAGATAACCAGTTTACATCTTTGAGGTCTGATAATCGAATACCCATCCTCATATAGAGATCTCTATATGCATAAGCAATGCCTTTTCGGGTACTACCTACCCCCTTTTTGGAACTTTCTTCCAGGAAATCCTCCTCTTTGTGATAAGGAAGCACAATATTTGCTCTTTCATCGATAAAAAATCTACCTTCTAAAGGCCCCAGCTCTTTTTCTATAAAGGAAATTTCCTCTAGCAGTATATCCGGGTCAATAAGCACTCCTGCACCTATAATGCCAATTTTATCTTTTCTGATGAGTCCTGATGGGAGAAGATGGAAGATATATTTTTTATCCTGAACTATTACCGTGTGCCCTGCATTGGCACCCCCCTGAAATCTCACAATAACATCATAATTCTCAGAGATATAATCTACGAATCTCCCTTTAGCTTCGTCTCCCCACTGTAAACCGATTACAATATCAGCTCCCATTAGTCTTCACCACTATACAATTCCAGTGCTTCTACTACATATGCAGTATATTCGTACACGATGCCACCCCCAAGGGCACAGGCAAGGTTGGTGGCTTCGATAATTTCTTCAGGAGTAGCACCACTTTTGAGCGCTAGTTTTACGTGTTTAAAAATGCAGGGAATGCACAGTTTATTGAGGACCACGGCGAGAGTGATCAATTCTCTCTCTTTTGCTGTTAAGTATCGGGCATTATTGGCTTCTCTCCAAGCATCCAGAAATTTTTTTGCGAAAGCGCCGCTTTTTTTTCTGAATTTTACAAGGGCTTTATTAATTTTTTTTTCTTCCTGGATTGGGTCTTTATGCTGTTCCAATTCCTGTTACCTTCTCCAGCATCCTTTTGGCCTTTATTCTGTTCATCTTGTATCCCAGCTCTTCAGGTTCAAACCCCATTGCCAGGCCCAGAAGCTGAGGATAGTATATAACCGGTATGTTATATTCCGTTTCAAACATTTTCTCTATCTTTTTCTGTGAGCCCTCGTACATTACACTGCAGAATGGACAGATGGAGATCATTGCATCAGCCTCAACCTCTTTAATATTGTCTAGTTTGTCTTTTGTCATTTTAAGTGCATCTTCTTCTTTTATACCCAGTATGCCTCCACCACAACATTTATCTCTTTCTTTATACCAGATGGATTTAGCGCCTGTAATGTTAACTAATTCATCCAGGCTTTTAGGATTTTCAGGGTCATCAAATTCCTGATAAACCTCAGATGGCCTCAAGAAGTGACAGCCATAATGAACAGCAATATTAAGTCCCTCTAATGGTCTTACAATATGTTCCTTGAGCTTATCAATTCCATAATCTTCGTACAGTATCCTTGCAAAGTGCCTCACCTCGACAGTTCCTCTGTACTCCTTCCCTATCTTTCTGAGCTTTTCATTTATTTTTTGTCTTAACTCTGGGTCTTTTTTCAATTCTTCATTTGCCTCAACCAGTGTTACGGTACAGGCATTGCAAAGTGTAGCAATATTGAGTCCCTTTTCTTCGGCTATAGCAAGATTTCGAGCACTTATCAATAGATATGCTTCATGGCTCACCGATTTAACAGGGAATCCGCAACAGGAAAATTCGGGAACGTCAACGAATTCAATGCCTAGTTTTTTTGCAACCTTTCTGGCAGCAAGTTCATAATTTTGAGCCCTAACAGGGATAGTACATCCCAGGAAAAGTGCGTATTTCATTGTTCCCCCTCCACAAATTTAGCTACACCTGTTTCCTCAAATATTTTCTGGATTTCTTCCGGCATGTGTTTTATCTCGGGCAAGCCATTTTTAACGCGTTTTTTGTTGTCAAATTCAGTAACTTCGTACAGCCTTCCAAATTTATGGAGGAAATCAATTTGAGCTACGAAAGAGGGATGTATGAATCCTTCTTTCACTGCTATATTTCTCAAAGCCCCCATAAGATCTGTTATTCGCACATCTTGAGGACATCTTTCTTGGCAGATATAGCAACCTGCACATAACCATATGAACTCATTCTCCAGCACCTCTTTTTTCATTCCCAGAATAGCCATCCTAATAATCTTTCTTGGGTTAAATTTTTCATCTACTTCTCTCACAGGACAGGAGGCAGTACAGGTACCACATGCAAAACATTTAAGCAGGCCCTCTCCGCCAGGTTCTTTTAGTATTTGATATTTAAAGTTTTTATCCAGTTCTGATATTTTGATAACCTGTTCCATGCTACCCCCTAATTGTTTATATTCTACTATATAATCAAAAACATTTCAAGGTATAATTAACATAGCGTCGCCATAACTGAAAAATCTGTATTTCAATGCTACAGCTTCTTTATAAGCTTTCATAATATTTTCGCGCCCTGCCAGGGCAGATACCATAAGAAGAGGAGTGGATTTTGGCAGGTGAAAATTTGTAACCATTCCATCCACAACTTTAAAGCTGTAACCAGGATAGATGAAAAGTGATGTCCAGCCTTTGCTTCTGGTATTATCATAGCTCCAGCTTTCGAGAGCTCTAACCGTGGTGGTTCCACAAGCTATGAGACGCCCTTTGCTCTGTTTTATTTTCACTATGTTTTCTAGAACCTTCTCCGGAATTTCGTAATATTCTGCGTCCATTTTATGCTGAGTAATATCTTTAGTTTTTATTGGTTTGAAGGTTCCGGTACCTACGTGGAGAAGAATATACTCGATTAACACTCCCTTTTGTTTTAATTGAGTGAGGATTTCTTGTGTAAAATGTAAACCTGCGGTTGGTGCCGCAATGGATCCTGGGATTTCGGCGAAAACGGTTTGGTACCATTCTTCATCTTCTCCACGAGGTTCTCTTTTGATATAGGGCGGGAGAGGTACTTTCCCATATTTATCAAGAAGGGTATATATTTCCGGTCCATGCTTTATCTCCACTATTCTTTTCCCTTCTGTAATTTCCTTTATCTCCAGCAAGATGTCTTTTCCAATCCTTATTTTTACACCCTGTTTGGCTCTCCTACCAGGCTTCGCTAGGGCTTCAAATCTTCTCTCTTCAAATATTTTTGTTACAAGAAATTCTAGCTTACCGCCTGTGTCATCTCTTCTCCCATATAATCTTGCTTTTATTACTTTAGTTTTGTTTAATACTAGTAAATCTCCCTCTTTAAAATATAGTATAATATCTTTGAAGACTCGATGTTCGATGAGTCCTGTTTTTCTATGTAAAACCAACAATCTGGCCATTTCTCGCTTGGGGACTGGATATTGAGCAATAAGTTCTTCGGGCAATTCGAAATCAAAAAGATCTATTTTTAGCATATTATGATTTTAATGCATTAAATTTCTAGAATAAATTTTGAGTTATGTCTCAATTTCTTTTGACAATATATTTTGGAGAGTTTATCATTTATAGATATGGACGAAATAGTTAAGTTTCTCCTTGAGTTACAGAAAATTGATTCCCGCATCGATGACCTGAAGAAACGCAAGACTACAATACCGGAGGAGCTCTCGATACTCAGGAAAGAGATTGAAGATTTAAAGAAGGAGAAAGAAAAATTTCTTGAGGAGATTAAGGAGGAGATCCTTGCTCAAAAAAGACTCGAGCATGAGATAGAATCTCTGGAAGATGAGATAGAAGAGTATAGAAGAAAATCTCGGGAAGTCAAAACTAATGAAGAATACAGGGCTATGCTTCAGCAGATTGAATTTGCTGAAAAGAAAAAAGAGGAACTGGAAGAAGCGCTTTACAAAAAAATGGAAGAGGTGGAGCAATTGCAACAGGAGAAAGATGTAAAAACACAGGAATTTGATAACCTTATAAAAGAGAAAGAGAGTCTCATAAATAGCTTGCAAAAAGAACTCAATAGCTTGGATGATTTTATTCAGGAGGTAGAGGAGATACGAAAGAGAGAGATAGCCCACATTCCTCAGAAAGAACTTTTACTTTATGAGCGAATAAGAAAAAAGAGAGGAAGGGTGGTGGTGAATGTAAAAGCGGTAAGGGATATAAACAGTAACATAACCGGCTATGTATGTGGTGGTTGTCATGCCGAATTGCCTACTCAATTTGTCAATGAATTAAAGCTTGCAAAGACATTAAAGAGATGCGCTAATTGTGGCAGGTTGATCTACTGGGATGAAGAAGATCTATGATATATTTGTGGACGGTTCTTCCCTGGGTAATCCTGGAGCAGCTGGTGGAGGTTTTATTATAAAGAATACCCAAGGGGAGGTTTTAATCGAGAAATCTATTCCCTTTGGTATCAAAACCAACAACGAGGCTGAGTATATGGCTCTTATTGAGGCTCTGCAGTATGCACAGAATAATGGAATACGGAGGATAAGAATATTTACAGACTCTGAATTGATGTACAGACAACTTGGGGGAAAATATAAGGTTAAAGCACCTAATCTTAAATTGCTTTATAATTATACCCTCACATTACTGAAGAGATTTGAAAAGTGGGATATAATTCATATACATAGAAATTTAAACAAGGATGCAGATAGACTTGCAAAACAGGCGGCAATGGAGGTGAAAAAATGAAAAAAATCATCACCGTTGAAGACATATGGCGCAGGTTTAACAATAAATATTTTGCTATTGTACTCGCTTCCCGTGAAGCTAGGAAAATAGCAAGGGATATACGCGAAGACAGATTGAAAACTGATGAAAAACCCACAATGCTTGCCCTGAAAAAACTCATAAACGGTGAAATCAAATACAGAACCATAAAAAGAAGGGTTAAAATACTTCACGATTTTGAAGTGACTTATGAAAGTGATTCTGGGGATATCAGGTAGTATTGCTGCTTATAAAGCCGCTAATATTGGGCGGCTTCTCAAAAAGAGAGGGGCAGATATCAGGGTTATACTAACCAATGCTGCCCAAAAATTTGTTTCTCCTTTTCTTTTTAAATCTCTCCTTGAGTGTGATGTTTACACTGAAGATGAATACTGGGATTATAAAGGTGGACTTCATATCCAATTAGCTCAATGGGGAGATGTATTGCTTATAGCCCCTGTTACATTAAATACAATTTCAAAACTTACTCAGGGAATTGCTGATAATTTATTAACTTCAACTGCAGCTGCCTTTAAAGGGCCGGTTGTACTTGCACCTGCTATGCACACTGAAATGTGGAACAATCCAATACTTCAGCAAAATATAAAAAAACTGTTACAGATGAATAATTTTTATTTAAGTGGTCCGGGTGAGGGAGAACTTGCTTCAGGAGATAAAGGTATTGGAAGACTTCTTGAAGAAGAATTTATTGTAGAGGATACCATAGCAGCTTTGAAGGGTTTCCCCTTAAAGAATAAAAAGATTCTATTGACCTACGGGAGGACGGAGGAATATATCGATGATGTGCGGGTGATTACAAACCGATCATCGGGACTCATGGGCATATCTCTGGCCAAAAAGGTTAAAGAAATGGGGGGACAGCTAACACAGGTGGTAGGTGAGACGTCCTATCCGCCCTATGGAAGAGATAGGATTATAAGGGTAAAAACCACCCAGGAGATGTTAGAAGTCCTTGAGAGGGAAATTGAGAATCACGATATATTGATAATGGCCGCGGCAGTTTCTGATTATGCACCTTATACAAAAATAAGAGGAAAGATCAAGAAGACGAAAGAGCTAACTTTACATCTTAAAGAGAATCCCGATATTTTAAAGCATCTTTCTAATTACAAAGGCAAAAGATTATTTATCGGTTTTGCCCTTGAGGCAGACAATATAATAGAGAATGCCAGAGCAAAACTCAACGAGAAATCTTTAGATATTATAGTAGCTAATTCTATCGGGTCTATGGGTTCTTCCAGAAGCTCAGGTTATATTATATCTTCCATAGGGGTGGAGGAGAGTTTTCTGGATATGGATAAAGACTCACTGGCTGAGAAAATCCTTGAACATGTGATAAAACTATATGGTAAATAAGAATCCTATTTATATCCTGAAGGAAGTATTTGATGTGGAAAAGGCCTTCGTGTTGGGGTACAACAAAGAAGCTCTGCTAGAATATTACAAGGAAAAGGCCTTAAAGTGTAGAAGATGTCCTCTCTATAAGACAAGAAATAGGCTCGTTTTTGGGTGGGGGAATCCATATAGTGGCGTTATGGCCATTGGAGAAGCTCCTGGTGTTGACGAGAATAGAATCGGGAAGCCTTTTGTTGGTAAAGCTGGCACCTTTCTTGCAGAAGCTATGGAAAAAGCCGGTATTGATAGAGAAAGAGATTTGTATATAACCAATGTCCTAAAATGTATACCCTTGGCTTTTCCTGGTTCTAGAAAAATAAGACCACCCAAAAAAGAAGAGATAAGGGCCTGTTCTTATTTCCTGGAAAAACAGATTCAAATTATAAAGCCTCGTTTGATACTTGCAATGGGAGGATTTGCTTTAAGTTATTTACTGCAGAGAGAAGTAAAAATAACAGCTAACATAGGGCAGATCTTTGAAATAAAGGATGGTATTAAGGTTTTCCCTGTCTTTCACCCTTCTAAAATCATACGAGAGGACAAAGAAGAGGTAAGAAAACATTATGTAGAGGACCTGAAAAAATTTAAAAGTCTCATGGAGGAGCTTAAAGAGTCCTAATTTCTCAGATTTTTCAAGAATTCACGCAGTTCAATAATGTTATTGAAGGCCTTGTCCGGAGAATAAGAGCGTAGAGTATGTATATCATATATACTGGTGGCAACAGCAATGGAACCAAATCCTGCCTCTTTTGCAGCTATAATGTCAAGAGGTGTATCACCGATAACAAAAACCCGATGGGGCTTTATCTCAGCAAGTTCTATTCCTCTCTTATAAGCCACTTTTAAAATTTCTGTTCTGTCTTTGGAATCAGACCCAAAACCACCGAATCTGAAAAAGTGGTGAAGTCCCCCTCTTTTTAACTTAATATAAGCTCCCTTCTCGATATTACCTGTTGCGAGTCCTTGCAGTAAATTGCTGGACTTACTGATTTCGGAGAGGGTTTCTTTCACTCCATCTATAACTTTATATCCGGGTGAGCTTTGAACTTCCTCCTCTAGGAATTGTAAGTATAGATCCAAAACCTGGTGTATGTGATTCTGTTGCGGACTAATCCCAAGTTTTTTCAGGAATATTTCTTCTACAATTACCGGATCAGTTTTTCCATGGGGTGTTATCCCCTCCATTGCATTTTTAATTCCATAAAGGGAATAAAAAGCTCTTTCAAGTGCTCTTGCCCCAGCACCACCTGAGTGTATCAAAGTTCCGTCTATATCAAAGAAAAGAAAGACCATAGATTATTTTTTCTTTATGCCTTTAAGAGGTGATGGTGCCTTAATATAATCTGTGAAAGTATCAGGTGCATTTTCAAGCACTTCATATCTTTCCAAGCCTTTTCCCTGCTTATCTTTTCTTCTTCTTAAATAGGTTCTATCATGAGGATAATATAGTGGGTCGACACCAGTTACATCTATACTTTTCAGCTTTTCAACTAGTTTTAGCATTTTTTGGAAATGTTTTTTTATCTGCAGTTCTTCATTCTCATTGAATTTCAGCTTGGCCAGTTTCATTATTTTTTTAACATCAATCTCCATCTGGGTTACCCTCAATGAATTTGGGACCGAGTATAATACTTCCTTTTTTAATTCTTGTATTCTTTATAACCACATTGGGCCCTATTCTAGCACCGGACTCCACATATGTCTTCCCCATAAGGGAGACGAAGGGATATATAATCACGTCCTTCTCAAGATATACATCACTTTCAACATATGTTAATTCAGGATTCAAAAATGTAACACCATTGTCCATCCAGTAATTTTTAATCCTTTTCTCCATGATCTTTTCAGTCTGGGACAGCTGTTTTCTAGTATTTATCCCCAGAATTTCTTCCCAATCTGTTATTTTATGGGCATAAACGTTACCCACTCTTCGCTGTAGAATTTCAATCACGTCTGTGAGATAATATTCTCCCTGCTTATTGTCTGCTCTAATTTCGTGGAGCCATTCAAAGAGGGCTTCTGTGTCGAACAGGTAAATACCTGAATTGACTTCTTTGATTTCTTTTTCTTCGGGAAAAGCATCAACTTCTTCCACGATCATCATTATTCTATCACCAATAGATCTCACGATTCTACCATAACCCGTAGGATCTGGTAGTTCTGCCGTTAATACTGTAGCAATTGCTCCCCGGGAGCGATGAAATTCAAAGAGTTCCCTAGCTGTTTCTATTCTTAATAGGGGAGCATCGCCTGGAAGTACCATGAGATCAGAATCTGTGTTATCGATATACAGCTGTACTCTTTTAACTGCATCTCCTGTACCAAGAGGTTCTTCCTGTATTACAAATTGAACATTTTCACCCTTTAATGCTTCTTTAACCTGTTCCATGTAAGGGCCACCGATGACGACGAAAATCTTTTTTGGATTAAGGTTCTTCGCGACCTCTAGAGGGTAATGTAGAAGGGGCTTACCACATATTTCGTGCAGAACCTTACTTTTCCCGGAATTCATTCTTTTTGCTTTGCCTGCTGCCAGCAAGGCTATATAAAGGTCTCTGTTTTCTAAGTTTCTTCTCATTTGATTAACTCCTCTGCAGATTTCACAAGTTCATCTGGATCAAATAATTCTCCATCATATCTGTTAACAGGTATTACTTTACTATTTTTTACATGGGCCATAATTTCATAAACCAATTGTCCCTGATTCATTTCAGGGACAATAATATATTCAACTTTTCCGTCGATTTTTTCCAATGAAGTGTGAGGGAAAGGCCAGATTATCTTGGGTCTTATATAGCCTGCTTTGACACCTTTCTTCCTCAGTATTTCAACCACTTCTTTTACAGCACGGGCAACGATTCCATAAGGAAAGAATATTATTTCGGCATCTTCTATTAAATATTCTTCTACATCCTCAGCATATTTAAGTGCTTTCTCCATTTTTTTCTTGAATCGATCAAGATTCTTCCTTGCTATCTCAGGATTATTACTAGGGAATCCGTCTTCTCCGTGAATAAGTCCTGTTATATGGTATCGCACACCCTCTCCAAAGGGTAATAGATAACCGCCTACATTATTATCATCACTGTATGGTAGGTAGTTCTCCTTGATAATAGAAGGAGGTGTGAAAATTTCAATTTTTTCCGGAATGTTGACCTTTTCTCTCATATGGGAAGTGATTTCATCAGTAAGCACAACTACAGGTATTCTTAGTATTTCGGAGAT
>QNDO01000022.1 GCA_003644895.1 Candidatus Hydrothermota bacterium
GCGATAGCGTTAGGCGGCGTCCCAATGGGGGTTCCCATCCCTCCTATATTTGCAGAAAACGCAATACCGATGAGCAGAGCCTTTGTAAAATTTTTATCATCAATTTTACGAACAGGAGGTAATGCCACTGCTATCATCAATGCTGTTATAGCTGTATTTGACATCCACATGGAAAGAAAAGCAGTCACAAGCATAAAACCAAAAAGTACTGATGAAGGTTTGGTTCCGGTTCGTTGTAGTATCTTCTTAGCAAATATTTCATCCAGTTTATAAGTTTCCAGTGCCTTAGCCAGAACGAAACCGCCCAGGAATAGGAGAATAACCGATGAGAAGAAGGGTGACAAATATGTAGAAAGTGAGGTTCCCGGAGCATTCGGTTTGAGCCATACTGCTTCAAGAAAGAGAATTATCAGTGCAGTAACAAAGAGGGGTACAACCTCTGTAATCCACAAAAGTGCAGCAACAAGAAATATCACCAGGTTAATACGCTGGCCTTTTGTAAGATCGAGAAAGAGGGGAAGCTTATATGAAATTGCTGCTAAAAGAGTTATAAAAATGAGCTGATTTAACTTCCGGGGATTCATATTTCTACTCTGTTTCCAGGAAAGCCTTGTAGCCTTTATAGGCCATATAGATATCAACCTTGGAGGCAATCTCGAAGGGTGAATGCATTCCCAGAAGAGGCACACCTGCATCAATGGTATCTATGCCAAACTTGGAAAGGTACTTTGCAACGGTTCCACCACCACCTTCATCAATTTTGCCCAGTTCTGCAACCTGCCAGACCACATTATTCTTATTCAAGATTCTTCTAACTTTAGCCACGAATTCTGCATGAGCATCATTTGAACTGTATTTCCCTCCATGACCTGTGTATTTTGAAATAGCAAGACCGTATCCAATCTTTGCGGCATTTTTGATTTCATGGACCTCCTTCCAGCCTGGATTGACTCCTGCGGTAACATCTGCTGATATAGCTTCTGATTTATACATGACCTCTCTTAAGGTATAGTAATCAGTAATTCCTTTTTCTTTTAAAATCTGGGTGATAACATACTCTATTGCCAGAGATTGTGCTCCAGTATTACCATCAGAACCGATTTCCTCTTTATCGTAGAGAATAACAAGTGCTGGTTTTGCAAATTTTCGGGCATCTTTTATTGCCATGACAGAAGTATAGGCACAGACTCTATCATCGTGTCCGTATCCACCTATGAGACCTTTATCGAATCCAACGTCCTTTGCTTCTCCCTGTGGCACAATTTCTATTTCAGCGGAGACAAAGTCCTCCTCCTCGATATTATACTGTTCTTTGAGAATTCGGAGAATATTCTCTTTTACTTTATCCTTCACTTCTGTATCCTTAATTATTTTTTCAACAGGGATGTTTCCCACGAGGAGATCGAGCTTTTCTCCAGGAATAGCTTCGCTTATTTTCTTATCCCCCTGTATCTTTCTGGAGAGGTGAGGCAGCAGGTCTGCAAAAGTAAAGACAGGATCACCTTCTTTATCCCCAATATTAACCTTTATTACAGTTCCATCCTCTTTTACAACAACTCCGTGAAGTGCAAGGGGCCTTGCAACCCATTGATATTTTTTAATTCCGCCATAATAATGTGTTTCCATCATAGCAAGTTCAGTATCCTCAAAAAGAGGATTGGGCTTAAGATCTATTCGCGGGACATCTATATGTGAGGCAATTATGCGGAATCCATTTTTAACATCCCCGGAATCGGCAAAAATAACAAGGGCTTTCCCTCTTATCTCGAATAGTTTGAGTCCATCTTGGTCTTTCAGTAGTTCTTTCATATACTCTACTACTTCTCTTTCAGTTTTGCATTGGGAGAGGAACTTTCTATAATTTTCTGCAAAATCAAAAACCTCTTTTTTATCCACTTTACTCCATGCACTGGTTCCTTTCATCTTCCTATTTCCTTATCAATATTATTTGTAAAATTCTGGTTTTGGGATGTTTTCTAAAGTTCCATGAGTTAACTCATGTTTTCTTAATAGATTGTTCAGGTTTTCGTCTACCATCTTCTGGATGAGCTCCACATCTTCCTCTTTTAGGTGTTTAAATCTCCCCTGTACCTTTAGATATTCCACTACCGGGGGCTTCTCAGGGGGTAAATAATTTATGGTATATTTTTTACCATTTTCGATCTCATATAGAGGAAAAACTCCCGTTTGAACTGCCAGTCTTGCCACCTTTATGGAGATATCCGACGGGATTTTCCATCCCGGTGGACATGGAGCCAGGATATGAATGAATCTCATCCCTTTGATTTCTTTAGCTTTTTTAAACTTGCGTATAAGGTCTTCAGGGTATGCAGGAGTTGCTGTTGCAGCATATGGTATACCATGAGCGGCCATGATTTCCATTATGTTCTTTTTGGGTTTATCCTCCGGGTGTCGTACAGGTGTAGTGGTAGTCCATGCCCCCCATGGTGTAGCACTGGAGCGCTGAATCCCGGTATTCATATAGGCTTCGTTGTCATATACTGCATAAATTATATCTTCGTTTCTTTCTGCAGCACCTGATAGAGCCTGGATGCCGATGTCGAATGTTCCCCCATCTCCAGCCCATGCCATGACAGTGGTGTCTTCCTTACCTTTCATTCTAAGTCCTGCTTTTAGACCAGATGCAGTTATTGCTGCTGTTTCAAAAGCTGTATGGAATACAGGAACCTTTAGAGCGTGATATAGAACATCCCCTGAAATTATAGTCCAGCAGCAAGCTGGTATTGTAATTACAGTATTTTTTCCAAGTGCCTTCAATGCAAGACGCATGGCGAGGGCGCCACCGCACCCCTGGCATGCAACATGCCCATTGAGCAATAGTTCATCTTGAGAAACCTTCCAGTTTTTCATAATCATAACTTAACCCCCTTCCAGATTATATCCTCAACTGTTTCTCTCTTCTTCAAATCTTCATAAATATCAATGATATCCTCAACCTTAACATCCCTGCCCCCCAGTCCTGTTATATATCCGAAAACTGGAGGCCTGTTTTCCATAGGGTAAAGGGCTGACTTGATCTCTTGATAGAAGATTCCGTGATGTCCGAAGGAGATATTCCTGTCTATAACTCCAACTTTTTTCCTGCCGGAAAGAACGTGCCTTAGTTTTTCAAATGGAAACGGCCTCACAACCCTTAGTTTGAGAATACCCACTTTCTCTCCCCTTTCTCTCAGTTTTTTTATAGCCACCTTAGCAGTGGAGGTTATTGTCGATGTAGTTACGAGAATATAGTCTGCATCATCCATCATATATTCTTCCACGAGACCATATTCTCTTCCAAATATTTCGCCGAAGAGTTTTCCCTCTTTTTCAAATAAATCTAAAGCATTTTCCATAGCTCTCTGTATTTTATATCTGAATTCGAAGTAAGTATCCGGTGCAGCAAGCGCTCCGTAGCCTATAGGATTACCTGGTTCTATTTTATACTGTGGATTGTAAGGAGGGAGAAATTCATCTACCTTTTCCTGGTCATAAATTTCTACCGGCTCTGAGGTATGGGAAAGCACAAATGCATCCAGCACCACCATTACAGGTAAGTAAACTTGTTCAGCAATCTTGTAAGAGAGAATAATGTTGTCAAGTACTTCCTGGTTAGATTCCACATAAATCTGCATCCAGCCTGTGTCTCTTTGTGATAGCGAATCATTTTGTTCAGTCCAAATAGACCAGGGAGGGGCCATTGCTCTATTTATATTTGCCATAACTATAGGCAATCTGGCTCCTGCAGCCCAATGTAACATCTCATGCATGAGGGCAAGACCCTGTGCCGAGGTTGCAGTGAAGGCTCTGGCTCCAGCTGCTGAAGCTCCTATACATGCAGACATGGCAGAATGTTCTGATTCAACAGTGACAAAAATGGCATTTAAATAACCATCAGCTACAAGTTCTGAGAGGAGTTCCACCACCTGGGTTTGTGGTGTTATTGGGTAAGCTGAAATTACCTCAACCTTTGAAAGCATAGCCCCATAAGATACTGCATGGTTTCCTGTGAGAACTTTTTTAAAACTCATGTTATCCTCCTTACTTTTCTGGTATCATTTCAAGGGCACTTCTTGGACATTCTGTAACACAAATTCCACACCCTTTACAGTAATCATAGATAAATTCAGGCTGATCATTGACCCAGTTTATTGCTGCATCGGGACAGAATATATAGCAGTTGCCACACGAATTACAGTATCCACAGGAAAAACATCTGTCTCCTTCCTTAATAGCTTCTTCTACGGTTCTGATCTCTTTAATTGCCGGTATGTGATTAAAATAATTCACCACGATTTCTTTATAGGAAACTACTCTTGGCAATCTCGGTTCAGGCTGTGGCTCCTCGCCCTTCAGGATAGAAATAATAGAATTTGCTCCAGTTAATCCGGTTTTAATGTTCTTCGATATATCCTTTGTATCTCCGCCGGCGAATACATTTTTATAATCAGTACTTCCAATTTTAGGGTCTTTAATTTTTACCAGATCTGGATAGATATCTGTGGCAACAAAAACACCGTCAAACTCTTTGCTCAGCGTATCAATATCCTTATTTGTCTCCTTTACTATTTTCAGTCCGGCATCTTTTAATAATTTTTCTTCTGTATCTACGATTTTTGATTCAATTTTACCCCTTATATCCTCGAAGCTCACCCCAGTTTGGCTAAATACAGTCACGTCGATTCCGTCCAGAAGAAGACGATATGCTGCAGCCATCCCAGCTGTGGATGCACCGAGAATTGCAACTTTTTTGTCCTGTTTCTTTTGAACTTTTAATTCCTTCTTTTCGAGTACGAGATCACCCAGAAATCTCTCAAGCTCTTTTATAGAGACCTTTTCATCGTATTTATTTCTATTACATCCAATTTCACATTTGGCAGGACACAATCTCCCGGTGATACTAGGGAAGGGGTTCTGTTTAAGAATTTCAAATGCCGCTTTTTCAGGTTGGGCCTTAGTAAGCAGATCTATAAAAGCAGGAATTTCCACTCTGAGAGGGCAAGCATTCTGACAGGGAGCACTTCTTGTTGCCATGACTGGCCTGACATTCCGCCAAGTCCCCGTTTTTTTAACCAGAGAGAAACCTTGAGAAATAGGGGCCTCGGGTAAATCTTTCTCACTTTTTATGACCACTTCCTTTGCTTTAATTTCCATAATTCCCCCTATTTTTTATTTTTGTTGAATTATAAGCTTCTTCAGCAGCTTTTACATTCTCTTCTTTTTTTGCGGGAGAATTTTCCTGTATAGCTCTAAGCAGGGAATTCAGGGTAACTATCCCTGTGGCTCTGACGAATGCACCAAGTATTGCAGTATTGACAATAGGCTGGGTTTTTGAACCAAGACGGTACTTGATGGCGACGCCGGATGCATCCACTGTGGCGACCCGATACTTCGGATCTACATCGAATTTTTCTGGAGGCTCTGGTGTGTTAATAATAACCCAACCGCCTTCTTTAAGGCCATGAAACACATCCACTGCTCCTATTAATGTGGGATCCAGTATTACAAGATGATCGGGTTCATAGATATTGGATCGGACGGCAAGTTCGTTTTCATGCTCTGCAATGCGTGTAAATGCTACCACAGGGGCCCCTCTCCTTTCCACGCCGTACTGGGGAAAAGATTGGGCATATTTCCCATCCTTGAAGGCTGCATCTGCAAGAATTTTAGAAGCTACAACTGTTCCTTGACCCCCTCTCCCATGCATCCTGATTTCAATCATCTATTACCTCCTGTAAGATAAAAGGATAAAACTTCGATAATATTCAGTCAAGTTGCCTTTTTATCTATATAAGCATTATAATTTACTTGTCTACAAATCTACAAAGGAGTGTGAGAAATGGTGAAAAGCAAAGAAATGCTGGAAATAAGGTGGCACGGTAGAGGAGGAATGGGGGCCAAAACGGCTGCCCTTCTTCTCGGAGAAGCCATGATTCACCAGGGTAAATACATCCAGGCATTCCCAGAATATGGTCCAGAGAGAAGAGGTGCACCAGTTACGTCATACAACAGAATCAGTGATAATCCCATTAAGATACATTATGGAATTAAGGAGCCTGATGTGGTCATGGTTCTTGACCCTACTTTGTTACAGACAGAAAGGGTGAGAGAAGGACTCAATGAAGATACTATTCTCATAGTAAATTCCAAAATGCAGCCTGAGGAAATCAAGAAAAAATTCAACATTAATGCGAAGGTCTACACTGTGGATGCTACCGGAATATCTGAAGAAATTCTCGGCAGGAATCTTCCAAATACTCCCATGCTCGGAGCTCTGGTAAGAGTTACAGGTCTTATCGATTTTGACACCTTTTTAAAAGCTGTGGAAGAAAGGTTAAAAGTCAAATACAAAGAAAATATAGTAAAAGGTAATCTCAAGGCTATAAAAAAGGCCTATGAGGAGGTAAAAGGATTATGAAGAAGAAGGGATGGAAGGAATTGCCTGAAGGGGCAATAATTCCCGCTGCTCCTACATCCCCTGAGTTTAAAACCGGGGATTGGAGAATTCAGAAACCCGTGTGGAATGAAGATAAATGTGTTCACTGTCTTCTCTGCTGGCTTTACTGCCCGGATTCCGCGATAAAGGTTAAAGATGGTAAAGTTGTTGCCTTCGATTATGAGTACTGTAAAGGATGTGGTATCTGCGAGCAGGTGTGTCCTCCCAAAATTAGAGCAATTGAGATGGTAAAGGAGGAAATATAATGGCTGTCAAAAATAGAAAAAGAATGGCTTTAACAGGAAATGAGGCATATGCCTATGCAATGAAACAGATTAATCCAGATGTGGTGGCTGCATACCCTATTACTCCTGCCACCGAAATCGTCCAGATTTTTGCTAAATATGTGGCAGATGGTCTGGTAAATACCGAATTTGTACCTGTAGAATCTGAGCACTCGGCAATGTCGGCATGTGTTGGTGCTTCGGCTACAGGTGCAAGAGTTATGACCGGAACAGCTTCCCAGGGACTGGCATTGATGCACGAGATTCTCTACATTGCATCTTCACTCCGGCTCCCTATAGTAATGGCTGTGGTGAATAGGGCTCTTTCCGGCCCAATTAATATACATTGTGATCATTCTGATACAATGGGTTCAAGAGATGCAGGGTGGATTCAGGTATATACTGAAAATGCCAATGAAGCATATCATTCTGTTATTATGGGAATAAGGATAGCGGAGACTGTGAATCTACCACTTATGGTAACCCTGGATGGATTTATTATCAGCCATGAGATGGAGGTTGTAGAAGTTCTTGAGGACCAAGAAGTTCAGGAATTTATAGGTGAGAGAAAGCCTTTATATAATATTCTTGATGTGGATAATCCTATAACAGTGGGACCTCTGGATCTTCAGGACTACTATTTTGAACACAAGAGGCAACAGGTTGAAGCAATGAAATACGCCAAAGAAGTGATTAAGAGCGTGGTAGAGGAGTATAACAAAAAATTCGGGACAGACTTTCCAGCATTTATAGAGCCGTACAGAATGGAGGATGCAGAATATGCAGTGCTGGCTATGAGCTCTGCTGCTGGAACCATGAAAGAGGCAGTAGATCTGATGAGGGAGAAGGGAGAAAAAGTCGGCCTGGTGAGGCTCAGAGTTTTCAGACCGTTCCCATTCGAGGAATTAAGAGAAGTTTTCAAAAATATTAAAGCAATAGGGGTTATGGATAGAGCAGATTCTCTTAATACTATGGGGGGTCCGGTGTTCAATGAGACCAGGTCGGCTCTTTATGATCTTGAAACCAGGCCGAAAATGATGGGATTTGTTTTTGGTCTCGGTGGTAGAGATTTTCCCATAGAAGATGCTATTCATATTATAGAACGTGTGAAAGCTCTCAAAGAGGGCAAGAAGGTTGATATGGTTGAATATATTGGTGTAAGAGAATAGGAGGGAAAAATGGCTGAAAAACTTACATTAAATTTAAAAGAACTTTCGAAGAGAACAGAAGGTCTTGCATCTGGGCACCGTGCATGTGCCGGGTGTCCTTTCCCTGCAATTATCAAGATGATTCTCGGTGCAGCGGATGACCCTGTAGTTGTCGCCAATGCTACGGGTTGTATGGAGGTTGTTACCACAATTTTCCCCTACACAGCCTGGCCTGTGCCGTGGATACATAATGCCTTTGAGAATGCAGCTGCTACTATATCAGGTGTGGAATCAGCCTATAAGGCTTTACTCCGGAAGGGTAAAATCCCTGGAAATAAAAAGATTAAGTTTATTGCTTTTGGAGGAGACGGCGGTACTTACGATATAGGGTTGCAGAGTTTGTCTGGTGCCATTGAAAGAGGGCACAATTTCCTCTATGTTCTTTATGATAATGAAGGTTATATGAATACCGGCATCCAGAGGTCAAGCGCAACCCCATTTGCTGCCCACACTACCACATCTCCTGCAGGTAAAGTAATCCCCGGAAAAACCCAGCACAGAAAGGACCTCACAGAGATTGTAGCCGCACATAATCTTCCCTATGCTGCCCAAGCGTCACCCAGTCACTGGAATGACCTTATAAGGAAGGTTAGAAAAGCTCTCAGTGTGGAAGGCCCCACTTTTATTTCGATTATTTCACCATGTGTCCCTGGATGGGGATATCCTGAACATATGTCAATCGAGCTTGCCAAACTGGCAGTGGAAACAAAATTCTGGCCTCTTTATGAGGTGGAAAACGGCTACTACAAAATTAACTACAAGCCGCGTAATCCACTTCCAGTTATAGAGTTTTTAAAGCCACAAGCAAGATTTAAGCATATTTTAAACAGACCGGATCTGATAGAAGAAATTCAAAGGTTTGTTGACGAAAGGTGGGAGAGACTCCTCTGGCTGGAGCAGAGGAAGCCTGAAGAGAACAAATAAGAGGCAGGTATGTATAAAAACATTCTTGTACCCTTTGATTTTTCTGCAGGTTCATTTCACGCTCTTGAATATGCTGCAAAATTTAAAGAGACATGGAATTCCAGGATTACGCTTATTCATGTATTCCCATGGACTCTTAGAGAACTTATCAATTTTTATGCTGACACACTGAATATAGCAGAACTGGAGAAAAATCTTGAGGAACTACGGAACAAAGCCCAGGATAAACTTTCCCGGGTAGTTTCTACATTCCAAGACTCAGGTATAAAAGTGCATGCTATTTTCAGGGAAGGGATCCCCTATCTCGAAGTATTGAAAGAATCTGAGAACGGATATGATTTAATTATAATAGGAGTTTCTCATAAAAAAACCGGCTTTGGCATAACTCCATGGAAGGTGACTAGGAAGAGTCGGATTCCGTGTCTTGTTGTTAAGCAGAGCAGGAAAAAAGTTAAATTCTCAAGGATTCTTTTCCCCACGGATTTCTCACAACACTCTAAGAAAGCTTTTGAAGATGCTAAGAAACTTGCGGATAGTTTTGGTTCAGAGATTGTCGTGCTGAATGTAGCAGAGCTTTACCCAGCTGTTGCAGGAGAAACTGAAGTTCCATTTTCCATTGGAGATGTAGAGGTATTAAAGAAGTCAATTCTCGGAAGGCTAATGAGCGAATTTAATTTTGAAAAGGCCTCTTTTGCAGTGCTGGAAGGCATGGATGCTGGAACTGAAATTTCAGAATACGCTCGAAGGGGAAAATTTGATCTTATTGTTATGCCCACTCATGGAAGAACGGGATTTGAACGCGCCTTCATGGGAAGTGTTACTGAAAAGGTGCTGAAATTATCCAGAACTCCAGTACTTGTCCTCAAGGGACTCAAAAAGTGAGATTTCGGGCTTGAACGTTCAGTTAACACAAATTATATTTTATATACCAGGCGGGTGTAGCTCAGGTGGTAGAGCATCAGCTTCCCAAGCTGAGGGTCGCGGGTTCGAGTCCCGTCACCCGCTTTTTTAATTTGGCAGGTAGATATGGGAAAATCAGATGAGGGTTTGAAAGAACAGATAGTGGAGAAATTCAACATACCGGAGGAGCTTGCAGAGGTTTTAATAAAAAAAGGTGTTACGAATATCGACTTAGCTGAAGCTACATTCAATCCTGTTCTGGAGAATTTACAGCCACCATCCACACTGCCAAATCTTTATCCTGCTGTGGACAGGATACTAAGAGGTGTGGGTAAAAAAGAGAACATTCTTGTTTTTGGACATGAAGATGCTGATGGTATAACCTCTACCGTTATACTCCTTAAAGCTATTAAACAGCTTGGAGGAAATGCTTCCCATTATATCCCTTCCAAGAAAAATGAGGGGTACGGCCTTCAACCTGAAACAATTGATGAATTCAAACGAAGAGGTGTGCAGCTTATTGTTACAGTTGACTCCTGCTCTTCCTGTATTGAAGGTGTTGAATATGCAAAAAAGGCAGGTATAGATGTTGTCATAACTGATCATCATGAACTTCCTGATATCTTGCCCGATACTTATATTGTTAATCCCAAAGTGGGAGGAGGTTCATTTCGGTATCTCGCAGGAGTCGGAGTATCATTTAAAGTGGCGTGGGAACTGCTCAAATTAAAGCTAGGGTGGGATCTAAACGAAATGAGGAATAACCTGCCAGAATTTTTTGTCCTCACTATGGTGGGCACCATTGCCGATAGAGTTCCTCCTTTCTGTGAAAATAGGATTTTCATTAACGAGGGCAGGAAGCTTTTTGATTGGTTCAATTCTCCGTATTTGAAAGCTTATGAATCTTACAAAAAACAGAAGCCTTCTATTGAAAACCTCATCTCCATAATATCTGCAGGTAAGTCCACTAACGGGGAGAATGTAGGAGTAAAATTGTTAATGGCTCAGGACCCTGCGGATGCGGAAGAGTATCTTATCCCCATACTCGATGCCATAGATAAGTGGCAAAAAACCACCCAGGAACTTCTTGAAGAGGCCAAGAAGAGGGTAAAAAGAGTAAGAGACTACATAGTGATAGATATGGAGAATGTGGAGCCACAGTATTTGGGTTTTCTCGCTTCTCAGTTAAAGGATGCTTATGGAGTTCCTACAATTGTTCTTGGCAGAAAAAGTGGTGGCAAAGCAGTAGCAGAAGTTAGGGCCCCTTATGGATTTAACTCTCTCGATGTATTAAACGAACTATCGCATCTTTTTATAGATTACGGTGGACATGCGCCTGCAAGTGGTTTTAGTCTTGATGAGTGCGATGTTCCAGAGCTTATAGAAGAACTGGAAATTTACTTCAAAAATAACCCATTTAACCCAGGGATGCCTTATAGTGATCTTGAAGTAAACGGGTCAAAAAATAAATTTTTCTTCGAATCTCTTGCAAGACTGGGGGAATTGGGCGTTGATTTAAGGGTACTTTTTAAAGGTGTTAAACTGGGTGAAATTAAGGAAAATTTAAAAGGCTTATCTGTAATTGATACAGAAAGCTTACTGGATCTGTATCCTGCTGATAAAAGTGTGGCCATTCTCCTGGTGAGTTCACCCCAGGGAATAAGGGTTGAGAAATTACTTGTTTAATTCTTCAAGGTGATCATATCCCATTTGTGATATTTCTTTATCTTCTCCTTCAAGTCTCATGATGATTCTTCCAGTTCCATCAGCGGCATGACCAATCTTCGTCACAAGGGGGTGAGAAATATCATCCGGTGACGAAAAAGCAACTTCATATTCTTCACCACTCTGAATGGCTTTTAGCAAAAGTAGTTTTTTTTCAAAGTCTAACTTTTTCACCTCTGGATGCAGGGGGATACTTTCGCCTTCTATAAAGATATCCATCCCAGACATTTTTGCCATTCTGCTGAGATCGAGACCCAATCCATCTGAAATATCAATAGCCGCATTAATTCGATATTTTTGTTTTAATTCTTTCATAAGATTTATTCGTGGCTCAGGATAAGCAAATTTTTCTCTCAGTATTTTCAATACTTCCTTGTCTATCTCAAGAAGTCCATATATCGAGTCGAGAAACATAAGTGTGCGTCCAAGATCTCCTGTCACATAAATATAATCACCGTTCTTAACACCACTACGGGTGAGATAATAATCCTTTTCCACTTCTCCCAGTACGGTTATAGTCAGTCGGAGTCTGCTGCCCTTTACGATATTTCCACCACCTATAGAAAAATGGTAGTTTTCCTGCAATTCTTTGATACCCTGGTATATGGAAATAATATTGTTTTCATTGAGATAAGGAGGTACTTCGAGGTCTACCAGTATAGTCAGTGGAATACCTCCCATTGCCGCGATGTCCGACAGAGCTCCTGCGCATATCCTGTAGCCAATTTCCCTGAAAGACAAAATTTTGGTGGTAAAATGAACATTCTCCAATCCTGTGTCTACTGTGAGTAACAGCAATTTATCCGAATCGTGTTTCAAGACAAGTGTATCATCACCATTGGGAACGATAATCTCTGGAGTGATTCCCCAGAATTGTTGGAGTTTTTGCAATAGATCATCTTCACGCATGTTATAATATTAAGGATAAATAGGCTATTTTACAATATGCAGAAACCAAAATTTCAGGTAATTTTCCTGTAGATTTCCTTAACCAGTTTAATATTATCAAGGAAGATATTGGCTATTTCAGGGTCAAAATGATGACCCCTCTCTTCTGCGATATATTCTATTGCACTTTCAATGGACCATGCTTTTTTATAAGGTCTGGATGTAACAAGGGCATCAAAAACATCAGCAATGGCCACAATTCTTGCCTCAAGAGGAATTTTTTTACCTTTTAAGCCTTCTGGATATCCTTTTCCATCAAATCTTTCATGATGATATAGAGCGATATTTTTTGCATACTGAAAAAGGGGATATGGGGTTTCTCCTATTATCTGAGCCCCGTATATTGTATGTTTTTGCATTA
>QNDO01000023.1 GCA_003644895.1 Candidatus Hydrothermota bacterium
AAATCCACCCATAATAAAAAATTAAAAACAGAAATGCAAGAAAGAGAGGAATCCCTCCATTTACAAGCATTTGAATATAATCATTGTGAAAGTGTCCGGTGAGTGCCTTTTTGAGCCCCTCGTCCTTATTGTATTCTTTCAAGGCATGAGTTTCCTGTTTTTCAATGTATTTTTCAGCCACATCATGCCATGTTTCATATCCCAACCCAGTGAAGGGATATTTTTGGAATATTTTTAGCCCAGTTTTCCAGAGTTCCAGCCGCAAACTTGCACTTCTGTCCTTTGAATACTCTGCCACAGTTTCTGCCCTTTTTCTGGTATGGGGGTTCAGAAAAATTACAAGGATGAATAGAATGAAAAGAAGGCAACTTTTTATTCTTAATCTCTTCTCTCCAGCAAAAATGACCATGAATAAAAAGAAGACACTGACAGCCAGATAGTAAGACCTTGAGAGGTTGTACGCTATGGAAAGAATCAGGATAAAGGCGGCGATCCATATAAGCTTTTTGTTGTCTCCAACTTCCTTAACTGAAAAGAGAGGCAATAAAAATGAAATGACACCAGCATAGGTAAGCCTCCCCCCAAGAAATCCTGTAAGAAGTCCTTTTCTGTTTAGCACAGGACTTAAAGCTGATGGAATAAAGAGATAGAGTAATAAGGTTACCCCCACTATAATAAGTGTGGCATAAAGAAATGATAAATATACTCTTTCCTTCTCTCTACTTCCCAGAAAAATACCCAGTACAAACAAGAGAAGTACATCCCATATAAAGCTTTTGAGGTTAACAATGCCGGTAAAATGGGTGGGGGAAACTAAAGAGGTAAAAACAGCCACTCCTAGGAATAAATAAAAGGGGAAGACTATTCTGTGTTTAAAGAGGGATGCTTGTGATAAAAGAAGTACAGCAAGACCCAGAAAAATGACGATATTCTGAAAAGTTATTGGTAAAAGTAAAGATACCGGGAGAGCGATGGCCAGGATTTTAGCAGCTAAAGTCCTCTGTGTATGGTCTATATTCCCCGACTTTATGATAATTTGCATATTCTCCAATCCTCTTTCCAAAGAGCTTTTCCGTAATATCAGCAAAAAAATCCCTTATCTTCCATTTCAATTTTCTTTTTAAATACTCTTTTTTCACCTCCAGAAAATTATCTTTATCTGCTTCCTGTTTCACAATCCGCTCCTGCATTACTTTTGGGTGGGTATCTTTAAAGAAATGTAGTGAGTCTTTGTGTACATATAATTCATCCAGTTTCTTGCTGGCAAATTTTTCCACTACATCTTTGTCTTCTTTCCAGTGCCATCTAGAATGCTCTACGATTTTTTCCTTCATTTTGCTCTTTCTTCTTGCCCAGCCATAGTGGTAGATGTAGGCATCCAGCACAATGCAATTCAGTTTTCTTCCATTTATTCTGAAACTATGTGCAGCCTTGTATGCAGAAACCCCAATCCCATTTCTAATTATTCTCACCTCATTCCTTACCCATCCCTCTCCTTCATGATATAGGTAAAAATTTCCGTAAAAATGTTTGTATTTCAATGTAAAACCTTCCACTTCCTTTTTATCAAGATATTCCTCCAGAGCGCATTTAATATACTCAAGATATTTCTCATGCACAACCTCGTCCCCTTGTAAGTAGAAACACCAATCTCCAGTGCATTCTTTAAGTGCCAGATTAGTATAGTGTACAAGAAGTTTCCCTTCTCCGCGCATATCCTCAAGCCATGGAGATTCTATAATCTTTATCTTTGGGTCTTCAATGCTCTTTATGAGTTCAAGGGTTCCATCTTCCGATTCCACAACATTGACGATGTATTCATCAACAATGGGGAGTATGGATTTAATGGATTCAACTATAGGGTAATCCAGCTTTACTGCATTTCTTATGAAAGTAAACCCACTGATCCTCATAGGCCTATTATATTGTCCCTCATGTTATTTTTCAAAATCACCAGGAAGATAGATGAAATTACTGCAAATATCACAGCCCCGACAAATGGTCCCTGGGGTAGGAAGTTTCTTTTAAGTACATATCCGATCATGGGTCCTGCAGCAGAAGCAAGTCCTGCAAGTGTTCCAAATAAACCAATGGCCCTCCCCCTTGTCTCTCTGGTGGTGATGAGGTTGATGATAACTTGATAGGAAATATAAGAAAACTGGATGAACATAATAGAAATCGGGAAGAGGAGATAAGAAAGAGTCCCTCCCAGGACGAAACTCCAGAGTAGAATGAGGATAGAATGAGAGAGCATTCCCAGAATCATAGACTTTACATGCCCTATTTTATCCCCCAGTTTACCCGCAAGTACGCTTACAGCAGCCTGAAGGAATGCTCCTGCAGAGAATAGGAGGTTAATATTCCTTTTATCCATCTTGAGAAATTCCCTCATGTGGAGGGCGAGGAATGGCCCCCAGATGGTTACCGAGTCCATAAGATAGAAGAAAATGCCCGCGAGTAGATAAAGTATGAATACTGAAGAGAGGAGCTTCTTGATACTGGTTTTGACCCTAACAGGTGAGGAGGTTTCCTCAAGATAGAATAGTCTCAATACAGCAGTAAACATAAGGATAAATGCTGAGATCTTCATCAAAAGTCTCAGATCAATCCATTTTAGCATCAAAGCACCTGCCAGGGGACCAGTGGCACTTCCCAGAACATAGGCAAGCTCCGTAAAACCAAAGGCTTTACCCTTTTCCTTGTGGAGACTTTCTCCCACCAGAGCAGTATACGCAGGTATCTGAAAAGACGTGAAAAAATAGGTAATACACATGGTGGTTACAGCAAATACCCATGAACGGGAAAGGGATAGTATAAATAGGAGAATGGCGTTTGCAAAAGTTGGGTAGGTGATGGTAGGTTTTCTACCCCACTTATCAGAGAGAACTCCTCCAATATACTGTCCGGAAGTTATTAATATGGTGAGGAGGGTGTAAGAAAGAGCTATGTCCTTTTCCTGTGCCCCCAGATTTTTCAGAAATATAGGAAAGAGGAAAAACCATGTATAAAAGGAAAAACTTGCAAGAAAAATGGTTACCACAATGGTTTTTATATTGCGGTTCATAGGAATATTGGTCAGTAAAGGCCGCTACTGTCCAGCTCTTTGAGTATGTGGTAAACGAGTTCTACAGTGTTATTAAAATCACTCAATTTCATTATTGAGAGGGGGGAATGTATGTACCTTGTAGGGGTAGAGATAACCCCTGCCTTACACCCACTTTTTGTGAGATGTATCACTCCCGCATCAGTTCCTCCGAAGGTAGGAATCTTATACTGATAAGGTATGTTGTGTTTTTCAGCTACGTTTTCAAAGAACCTGAGCACTTCCTGTTTTACAACAATACTCTTATCAGCAACGGTAATTGCTGGACCTTTCCCCAGTTTTGTGGGCTGCTTTTCGGGAGGAATACCAGGAGTATCAGCTGCTATGGTTCCTTCTAATGCAATTGCAAAATCTGGCTCAATCTGCCAGGCTGCGGTTCTTGTTCCTCTTAAACCAAGCTCCTCCCCCATGGAAAAACTCACATACAAGTCAAAGGGCAGTTTTTCGTTTTTCAATTTTTCCAGAACGGATATTGCGACAGCACATCCAGCCCTGTCATCAAAAGCCTTCCCCATGAGGGTATCTTCATCGATCTGTTCAAGTGGATAATGTAAAACTGCTGGATCCCCAACGTTTATCCCTTTAGCTTTTATCTCTTCCTGTGAGGTGGCACCCACGTCAATGTACAACTTATCAAGGGGTATAGGTTTATTCCTTTCTTCCTGTGGAAGTACATGCGGAGGAATTGTTCCTATTACCCCCCTCACTTTTCTTCCATCGCGGGTTTTGATTGTCACTGCGTGTCCGGGGAGGATTCTCACATCCCATCCCCCTATGGTGGTGAATTTTATAAATCCCTTCTCAATATGGGATACAATCAGTCCCACCTCGTCTGAGTGAGCGTCCAACATAATCTTTGCTTTTCCCTCGCCCCTCTTTAAGGCAATAAGATTACCTACTCTATCGGTATAAAATTCGTCCACCATTCCTTCAATATATTTTCTGATAATTTCTCTGGTTTCTTCCTCAAAACCTCCTACACCAAAGGAATCTGATAATTCTCTCAAAAGTTTTGTCCTATCCATGTTTTACCCCCAAGTTTTTTTATGATCATTTTTTAAAAAATTCCCTTATTGAATCAATAATGTAATTTACTTCCTCTTCCGTTAACTCCGGGAAGACAGGTAAAGAGAGGACCTCCTTCGTTGCTTTTTCTGCCACAGGAAGGTCGCCTTCCTCATATCCAAGATAACTGAGGGCAGGCTGGAGATGGAGGGGGATGGGGTAGTGAATGGCTACTTGGATTCCTTTATTTCTCAGAAAATCAACAAGCTGGTCTCTTTTTTCAGTTCTTATGGTATACTGATGATAAATATGAATATTTCCCTCATCTACTTCTGGAACTCTCACAATATATTTCAACGCTTCGTTGTATATAGAGGCAATTTCTTGCCGTCTTTTATTCCAGCTCTCTATATATTTCATTTTAACTCTGAGGAATGCTGCCTGCAGGGCATCCAATCTGGAATTGTATCCCAGGAATTGATGGTAATATTTTCTCGGGGAACCGTGAACCCTTAACATCCGCACTTTTTTTGCCAGCTCATCATCATTGGTTACAATCAGTCCACCATCTCCCAGGCATGAAAGATTTTTTGTGGGGAAGAAACTGAAAGTTCCCAGATCTCCAAAGGTTCCGAGACTTTTACCATTTCTCTTTGCGCCTATACCCTGGGCTGTATCCTCTATTACCTTAAGATTATATTTTTGTGCAATTTGGAGTATCTTTTCCATCTTAACTCCCTGACCAAAAATGTGTACCGGGAGGATGGCTTTAGTCTTCGGAGTTATTTTTTCTTCAATCTTTTCTACATCTATGTTCATTGTTTTATCATCAATATCAACGAATACAGGTACGGCACCCTTCTGAGCAATAGATTCTGCAGTGGCAAAGAAGGTGAAGGGTGTGGTTATAACCTCATCACCGGGTTTGATACCAATGGCAGAAAGAGAGAGGATCAAGGCATCTGTACCGTTCCCTACACCAATGGCGTGCTTCACCCCGAGATATTCTGCCACTTCTTTTTCAAAACTCTCCAGTTCCTGACCATAAATGAAAATTCCAGACTCCAGTACTCTTCTGAATGCTTCTTCAAGTTCATCCTTCATTATTGCATGCTGCCTTTTGAGATCTATTATGGGTATCTGCATTGGATGCCTCCTTTTAAAATTTATAAAAGAGGACCAGGTCTGTCCTCTCTGGAAGATGATGAAGAGAGACCTTTACTTTTTTGCTTCCGATTTTTTCCGAAATGAAGGCATCGATTCCACTTGCAAGATGATTAAGCAAAATAAAACCCATTAATGCAGTCATTCTGTTCCCTATACTTCTATAACTGGACATTTTATCCTGAAAGGTATAAAAATTTGCGAATCCATTCCATTCCCAGCTGAATGAAGGGATTTTTTCTCTCACGTATTGGTCCTGTGCCTCAGGATCATCGGGATAATATTGTCTCGCCTCTCTGTAAAGGTATTCAATATAGGCATCAAAAGATGGATATCTTTCCACCAGATTCCATGTCTCATTGATATCTGCTGGGAGATTACAGCCTGCATTGGTATATGCAAACACTCTTGCGTCTTCTTTCATCCTGTCTCTTTCAAGTTTGCTCTGAAAAAGATAGAAGAGACTTGCTCCTTCCATTACAAGGTAAACATATCCTCTCTTGTTTCCCTCCTTTATCTGGGAATATCCAGGAATTAACAGGGATTTCAGGAAAGATGTACCAGGAGAGCTTACCAGAAGAAAGGTAAGAAAGAGTGTTATCAAAACAGGGCCTCCTCCAGAGATTCCTCGTACGGAATGATTTCTGCATCCACGATCTTGTCCTGCTCCTTTACCTTCATCAATCTCACTCCCATGGCATACCTTGAAAAACTGCTGATCTCACTGGATTTTAATCTGATAACACTTCCTGCTTTAGTTAAAAGAATTATATCATCTCTTCCATCCACCATCCCGACCCTTTTCAGTGTACCTGTTTTGGGAGTAATCTTTTGTATTCTTACTCCCATGGCACCTCTCCGGGTCAGTCTTATTTCTTCTGGGTCAAACTTCTTGCCATATCCATTTTCTGTGATTGTGAGCACCTTTTTACGGGGCTCCACTTTTACCATGGAAACCACACGCTCTCCCTTCTTTAAGGTGGTTCCTTTAACTCCCTTCGCATAACGTGAATATTCATTTAATTCTGTCTCTTTGAATCTTATTGCATATCCGCTGGATTTGGCCAGGATCAGTTGATCATTTCCCTCTGTGGTGACCACATCCACCACCCTGTCACCTTCCTGAAGATTTATGGCAATAATTCCTCTTCTTCCAGCATTTTTGAAATTAACCAGTTTTGTTTTTTTGATGATGCCAAACTTGGTTGCGAGAACCACAAACCGTGAATCTTCAAATGTCTTAAGTGGTACCGCGGTTATAATCCTTTCATCTCTTCCTATATTTGCAATATTGTTGAGAGGTCTCCCCTTGGATTGGAGAGAACCCTCCGGAATCTCATAGGTCTTAATTGCCAGGGCCCTACCCCTGTCAGTGAAAATCAGAAGTAAGTCATGATTGTTACTCATCAGTATTGAGACGGGGAAATCATCATCATAGGTGTTTATTGCAGACCTTCCTACACCACCTCTCCCCTGTTTTTTATAATTCTTAATGAGTGTTCTTTTAACATATCCCCTGGAAGTGGCAGTGACAATTACATCTTCTGGTGGTATCAGTTCTTCTATGTTGAATTCTCTCACTTCTTCATCAGAAATCTCAGTTCGCCTTTTATCTCCATACTTTTTCTTGATTTCCATAAGTTCTTTTCTGATTTCTTCAAGAAGCAGTTTCCTGTTCTGAAGTATTTCCTTATACCAGGATATCTGTTTAATAAGTTCCTCGTATTCGGTTTCTATTCTGTTTCTATCCAGTCTTGTTAAGTTGCCCAACCTCATATCCAGTATAGCCTGAGCCTGAACCTCAGTAAATTCAAATCTCTTTATGAGATTCTCTTTTGCTGTTTTCTGATTCTCCGAGGCTTTGATTATCTCGATAATCTCATCAATATGGTCCAGTGCCTTTTTAAAGCCTTCCAGAATGTGCGCCCTCTCTTCTGCCTTCTTGAGTCTAAACTGGGTCCTTCTTCTTATTACGTTTTCCCTGTGTTTCAGGAATTCCTGAAGAAGCTCCTTAATGTTTAATATTCTGGGCTCTCCATCCACCAGTACAAGGAGATACGCCCCGAAGGTATCTTGTAGAGGGGTATGTTTGTAAAGTTGGTTTAAAACAATTTCAGGATCTGCACTCTTCTTTAATTCTATAACAAGTCTTATTCCCCTTCTGTCAGACTCATCTCTCAAATCCTGAATGCCGTCGATCTTTTTGTTTCGAACAAGTTGTACTATTTTCTCTATAATGGTGGTCTTTGTTACCTGATAGGGAATTTCAGTAACCACAATACTCTTCTTTCCGCCTTTTTTCTCCTCGATGTGGACTCTAGCCCTTACTATTATCTTCCCTCTCCCCGTTTCATAGGCCTCTTTTATACCGCTGCGTCCCATTATGATGGCCCCAGTGGGAAAATCGGGTCCCTTTATGTAATTCATGATTTCATCGATGGTGATATCGGGATTGTCTATCAGGGCGTTCAGCGCATCTATTACCTCTCCTAGATTATGAGGAGGTACGTTTGTGGCCATCCCAACTGCGATTCCGGAAGATCCATTAAGAAGCAGATTTGGAATTTTCGATGGAAGAACTACGGGCTCCTTAAGTCGGCCGTCAAAATTGGGGACAAAATCTACCGTGTCTTCATCCAGAGATTCCAGCATCTCCATGGCAATTTTGGATAGTCTGGCCTCTGTATACCTATAAGCCGCAGGTGGGTCACCATCTATGGATCCAAAATTACCCTGACCCTCAATGAGAGGATATCTCAGTGCAAAATCCTGGGCCATCCGCACCAAGGCATCATATACAGCCTGATCTCCATGGGGGTGATATTTCCCGATCACATCACCGACCACGGTGGCTGATTTTCTGAAGGGTTTCTGGGGAGTTAACCCCAGCTCCCTCATGGAGAAAAGAATTCTTCTCTGAACCGGCTTAAGACCATCTCTAACGTCGGGGAGGGCACGGCCGATAATGACGCTCATCGCATAATCGATATACGATAAGCGCATTTCATCTTCTAATATAGTCTCATGAATTGGGGTCATTTTCCTCTAACTGCATTCCTTGAACAGATAGAACAATACCTTGTCCAGGGTATTAAATCCAATCTTTCTTCTTCTATTTCTTTTCCACATTTTTCACAGATACCGTATTTGCCTTCCTTGATTTTCTTCAAGGCCACATCGATGGATTTTAAGATCGAAAGTTCCCTTTCACAGAGCTTGTACCGCATATCATCTTGGATTTTTAAATCAGCCCATTCCTCCAGATCCTTTGGTTCTACCCAGGCTGATTCTGTTTTTTCATCCACCCTTTTTTCCATGAATAAATTCCGGAGTATTCTCTGTTTCTCCTGCACTAGTAGTTTGAAATACTTTTCCTTATTCACTGCACCCTCCTATTATTAAAATTTTGTGCATGTAATAAGATTAATGGAAAAAGCTAGTGAATTCAAGCAAGAGATAGGTTCTTTTTATTTTTTATTCTCCTTTTTTGCTATAAAATAGGGATAATGTTCCAAAATAAAAGAATACTGATAAGTAACGGAGTTTTCAGGGATTTTCAGTTCTGGAGGGGGTTGATTCTTGAGGCTCTGGAGAAGGGATTGGAGGCAGTGGATCCGTGTGTCGCAGTTAAAAATTTTGTAAGAAAGGAAAATGGATACTTTTTGATTAATGAGAAAAAATTTCAGCTCAATGAATTTCAAGAGGTAATAGTTATAGCCTTTGGAAAAGCCAGTATCAGAATGTCACTGGCACTGGCTGAGTTGATACCCGTATCAAAGGGTATAATATCTTCGAGTATCGATTCTAAAAAAAAGTTAAAAGAATTAACCTATATAAAAGCAGGTCACCCTTTACCCGATGCAGGGAGTGAAGAAGCAGCAAAGGAAGCAATAAAACTCCTGGGAAGAACTTCAGAAGATTCTCTCACTTTTTTCCTTATTTCGGGTGGAGGTTCCTCTCTCTTTGAGTGGGCTTATGTTCCCCTTGATGATTTGAAAAAGACATACCAGTTGCTAATCCAAAGCGGAGCCACAATAGATGAAATTAATTGTGTGAGAAAACACCTCTCCAGGGTGAAAGGAGGGAGGATCCTCAGATTTACGAGAGGCCCTGTTGTCTCCATGGTCATATCAGATGTGGTGGGTAATAGGCTGGATGTTATAGCTTCTGGTCCAACTGCTCCGGATCCTACCACATATTTTGATGCTTACAGTGTGCTTGAAAAGTATAAACTTCTAAAACTCGTGCCAGAATCGGTGAGGGAGCATATTTCGCTTGGAATGAAAGGAGAAATGGAGGAAACGGTGAAAAAAGAATCCCCCTTCTGGCAAAGAGTATTTAATTTTATCATTGCATCAAATAGACATTTTTGCCTGAAGGTGAGGGACTTCTTTAATTCACGGGGTATTAGTACTATTTATCTTGGATCTGAAATTCAAGGAGAAGCAAGAGAAGTGGCAAAAATTCTTGGAGAGATGGCCCTTGACCTATACAGGGGTAAAAGTGAACTTAAACCACCTCTGATTGTGATATTCGGAGGGGAAACCACTGTGACTGTGAGAGGCAATGGTAAAGGTGGGAGGAACCAGGAGCTTGCTTTGGCTATGCTACCGTTTTTGAGTAAGATAAGGGCTGTCTTTGTCTCCTTTGGCACTGATGGTATTGATGGTCCCACTGATGCTGCTGGTGCAGTGGTGGATTCCTTTACCTTGAAAAGGGCACAGGAGAAGGGACTTGATTATAAACCATTCCTTGAGAATAATGATTCTTACAGTTTTTTCAGAGAGTTAGGTGATCTGCTCATTACAGGACCCACAGGAACCAATGTGGCAGATGTGGGAATCCTTGCTATCCTCCCAATCTCCTCATGATTTTGTTTGGGGGGTTTCATCCATTTCATGCTGCAGAGGTTTCTCATAGATTGCCCGCTTGATTAGCGTAATGAGCTCCTCATCGTTTGCCCCACCTCTTAATGGTTTTTTTATATCAATTTCCAGAGGCATAGCAAGGCAAGGATTTATTTTCCCTGAAGCTGTGAGTCTTATTCTATTACAGGAGGAGCAGAAGTTGTGAGTGAGGGGAGAAATAAACCCCACAAGAGAATCAAGCTCCGGGATATAGTAATATCTGCTGGGGCCTTCGCCCAATTTCTTTTCTACAGGCTCTAATGTCCATTTTTTCTTGAGTATTTCGAAAGCTTCTTCCTGGGGGACAAATTCCTTTTCCCACTCCTTCTGGAAGTTGAAAGGCATTAGTTCTATGAATCTTATAGGAATTTTTTTCTCTGATGCATATGTCACCAACGAAGTGACTTCGTCTATATTTTTCTTCATTAACACGGTGTTGAGTTTCACCCTGAAATTTGCTTCCAATGCAGATTCCACCCCCTGAAGCACTCTTTCGAGCCCGTCATTTCCCGTTATTTCTTGAAATTTGTATGGATCCAGAGTATCGAGGCTTATATTTATACCATCAATTTTTATACCCCGGAGTTCATTCATATATTGGGTCAGGAATGTTCCGTTGGTTGTTATATAGAGTTTTTCAATCCCGTTTATTTTATTTATTTCCTTCAATAGAAAAACAAGACCTTTCCTCACAAAAGGCTCGCCTCCTGTGATTCTTATCTTTTTTATACCAAGCCTTGTAAAAAGCTTAATGACTCTCAGAAGCTCCTCATATCTGAGAATTTCTTTATGTGGAATATATGTGAATCCTTCCTTGGGTATACAGTAAAAACATCTAAGGTTACATCTATCCGTCACGGATACACGAAGATAATCTACTGTTCTGCCATATTTATCCTTCATATTTAATAATCCCTGTCTCGCTCAGATCATACCCACCTAGTTCCAGAGCTCTTGTTTTAAACTCATCATTCTGAATCTTTTTCACGAGAACGTCGAATCTTTTGTCTTGTACAAAGTCTTTCCTCACAATTAAATCGTATTCCTCGTGAGCAAGGGGAATGAAATCGAGGTTAAATATTTTTGCTACACTATAAATTCCCAGCCCACAATCAGCATGTCCATTTTTTATCTGTAAACCAACCTCAGTATGGGTTATAACTTCTCTTTCATATCCCTGTATTTCCTCAGGGGATAAGCTCTCTTTCTCAATGAGTAAATCAAAAAGCATTCTTGTACCTGATCCTTTTTGCCGATTTATAAATCTTATCTCTTTCCTTCTCAGGTCTTTGATATCCCTTATATTTCTCGGATTACCTTTAGGCACCATGAGTCCCTGTTCCCTTTTTGCCAGGTGGAGGACGAGGATATCCTTGACGTCAAGTTTTTTTATATAGGGGATATTATACTCTCCAGATTCTGGATCAATCAGGTGCGAACCTGCCAGATGAGCATTTCCCTTTTTGATTGCTACCATTCCGCCGAGACTCCCAATAGATGAAATGCAAAAGGGAATCTCTTCATCCCATAGAAGTATTTTTAAAACGTCCACCAGGAGGTCATGGCTTCCTGTGAACAATATAGTTTTTTCAATGGTATCTAGAGGATATTCCGTCACAGCCATCACTTCTTCATCTTCTTCTATGCCCTCTATACCCTTCTTTATATTAATAAAGCCGTTTCTTTTTAAAAAAGATGACACTATTCCTGAGCCACTTTTTAAAGGAATTGCTTTGTATTCTTTACCTACTTTGCCTATGCTCAATGAAATGAGGTGGTCTTCTCCCACTGAGGATGGGAGCTTCCTTGCCAGCTTCACTTTAATTTTACTCCTTTCGAGGTTTATGCCATAAAGTTTTTCAAGTACAGGGGATACAAAAAGCTTAAAATCATTTATAGCTGCTCCAGGATAGCCAGGAAGTCCAAAGATTGGTTTGTTATTAATTACACCGAATACAAAAGGTTTCCCGGGCCTGAGATCCACACCGTGGATGAGAAGTTTTCCTCTGGATTCCAGTATTTTTGCAGTATAGTCGTATTCTCCAGCAGATGTTCCCGCAGAAATAATAACCATATCAGAATTCTCAACAGCTTCCATCAAAGCCGTGGAAATCTTCTCCTCTTCATCAGGAACAGGGGAAAGGATTTTCGTTACAGCCCCGATTTTTTCAAGATGACCTTTATATATGAAAGAATTGGATTCGTAAATCTCAGTTTCTTTCTTGGGGTTAAAAGGTTCCACGATTTCATTCCCCGTGGGGATTATGGCAATTTTTATTCTTTTGAGAACCTCAATCTCTCTCACATCCGCCGATATAAACAGGCTCACCGCTTCAGGGGTAATCAGCCTTCTCTGCTCAATAATCAGGTCCCCTTCAAGGAGGTCCTCGCCCACAAGTCTTATATTTTCAAAGGGCCTCACAGGCTTTCTGATTTCAAGACCTTTTTCGGATTCCCACACATCCTCAATTTTAACAACGCAGTCGAACCTATCGGGGACCGGGTTTCCCGTGTTGATGTAAATAAAATCTTCTTTTTGAAGGTAAACGGGGTTTACCTCAGACGCATTTTTAGTAAGAAGAGAACATGT
>QNDO01000024.1 GCA_003644895.1 Candidatus Hydrothermota bacterium
AAATGCCCCTCATGTAAATCGAGTTCTGGGGATGGAGTATGTGCATATATACAATCCTCACAATTTTGCTGATTTGTTTCACAAAGCTTTTCCTTTCCTTGTATCTGAAGAGTAACTATTTTTTCTTCTTCGTCAAATTCTTTCATAAATTTTAATACTTCTGCCTGTTGAGTATTTTTTGCCGTAAAATAAAAGACTTTAAGGCCTCTTGTGAGAGCAAATTTTAAAACAGGAAATAAAATAGCAGCTGTTTTACCAGTACCTGAGGGTGCTTCAATTAGAATATTCTTTTTCTCCTCGAGAAATGCTGGGATATATTGAAGAAGTTTAACCTGATTGTTTCTCGGTATACGATATGGGAATTTTAACTTTCCAATGTACTTTATCAATTCTTTTCCTCTTTCATAATGAAGCTTTTCATTCAATATTAAATTTTCTAGCATTCTCAGAAGTTTTTGTTCAATGTTCTCATTAATTTCAAATATCTTTTCCCTTCTATCTGGAAGAATGATTACATGTAGAAAGCACCTCACGGTTTTTCCTGAAGATTTCTTTGCCATAAGGCCGTAGATAGAGAGTTGGAATCTCCATCTTTCATATTCTGTGAGATCAAATGATTCCTCATCTGCTGAATCAAAAATCACAGTTTTGATCTCATGAACCTCCGCATATGTTTCTCCCTCCAGATAGGCATCAACCCTCCCGTGGAGTTTAACACTCCATTCCCTAATATTGACCTGAAATTCTAGTTTTTTTTCGGGAATTAAATCCGGCATTCTGGTTTTTAACTCTTTTTCTATTTTTCTATGTAATAATATACCTTCCCTGAGACGCTCTGGAGTAGCTCCTCTGATTTTCCCTAAGGCAAAATCCAGTAGTTCACTTACGGAAATCTCCAATTTCCGATTCTCAAAATCCAGCTTCATCTTAAAAAATTACACTTCTTTATATGAAAATTCAAAGCTTTGAACATTTTGTGATAAGATTTATAATTTATTATAAGAAAAAAGGAGGTAAGATGAATATCTGGATTCTGGTATTCCTTATATTTACACAGTGGGAATACACCAGAGATACAATTGATTTGGTTATCCCCCCGGGTAAAATAGTGACGCTCAACAGCGATGCACATAAAACCCAATTAGATTCAATGCTCTCACTAAAAATTCCTGCATGGATTAAGGATAAGCTCATCAACAAGCTTGAGGATTTGGAAATGGAGGAAATCCCTGATAGTGTTATGGACTTTACCATAAATAAGGAAAGAAAACTGGTTTATATAACTCCAAAGGGTTTATATTCGGAAGGGAAGCTCGTCACTCCTCTCCGCCACCCTGAGTATTACCGGCTCGGTGTAAGCGGTGATTATCTCGTAAAGAATACAGGAGAAGTAATTGACCTGCAGGGGAGAAAAGTAGCAGAAATATTGCCCGAAGTTACGGATTTTTTAATAAATAGAGGCAATTATCTTTTTGTTAAAGATAAAAGACTTTTAAAAAAACAAAAAATCTATTTTCTCGATAAAAAAATATCCTCGTTTCAAATAGAAAATGTGGTGTCCATTGCAGGTTTTAATAATGGACTCCTGATTTTTACACAGGATGGTATCTACAGGTCTCAAAAAGGTCATTTCATCAGAATATTGCCACTTAAAATACAGGCACAAAAATTGAGGGTGATTCTTAACCATGAGGGAGCAATTGAAAGAATAATTTATCTCGCAAAAGGGAGATTAAAGTCTTTTAGTGTAAATACAATACCTCTTATAACACTTAATACAAGCAACCAATTTATGAAGATAAGCCCTTCTCATGGATTTTCACTGGCCTTTCGGAATAAAGATACCCTTATTGCTCTGGATAACGGTCTAATTCTATCAAATCTAAAGGATACACTTATGCAAACAGATGCCTATCCTATTATAAAGGTATACGGCGTTGATTCCGACGGTTTAATGGATATCCTGATAGGTGGTAAAAGGGGATCGATTCAAATTAGATACGGAAATGGAAGAGATACCACCATAAACTTACAATCAGGGCAATATTCATCACCCACAGTGTTTAATGGACACATTGTAACTGGGGCCCTGGACGGAAAAATTTATGGAGACCCACTTCTTAAAAATATAGATGTGGGAAGTTCTTCAGTCCCCGCTTGTTATGATTTCAACAGAGATGGCATCGATGATATAGTTATAGGTAATCAGGACGGCAAGGTATATCTATATCTATCTCCGGATTATAGTGATGGAATATTCCTATATGATGCAGGAGAACTGTCAAGGCCAGTGATACATGATGTGGACGCAGATGGGCTTCCAGATATCGTGGTAACCAATGTGGAAGGGAAGGCATACTTCTTAAAAAATTATGGAAATTTACGATTTGTTGAAACAGCCAGCTTTATGATGGAAACCGAGGAATTCAAAGACCTCTCAAATCGTTACATAAACCAGGGAATGCCTGTAAGAATCAGGACAGGAAAAATATATGTTGATAAACTTCTTGAACTTTTAAAGAGCTGTGATTCCAAAATAATAGACGAGGTTGCCTTTTCCATTGCCTATATGCCTTCAGAAGTATTAAGGGCCATGATAAAAATGGGAAATATAGACCTTTTAAAGCTAAATGCAGAATCAATTTATAGAATGGCGGATATAACACCTTACGCAAAGATCATAGAGGCAGAAAACTACACTACAATTGTCTATGACTCAGTAGATACACTCCCCTACCTTGATTATTATTTCTATGTTGTTCATCCAAGAATACTTTACGAGATTCCTGCACGGATAGATGTCTCATTCTGGGACAAACCGCCATCTTATTATGGTATGAGTGAGAAAGAGTGGCTGAAATACAGCAAATATCAGATTTATAGAAAGAATGGACAATTCTGGAGATTATACTGGGAGAATTACGACCCACTTCTGAATCTAATCAAAAAATCAAGAACTCTCCTTGAAACTGCTAAGAATATCCACCAGTATTTCACCTGGAACAGAGAAAATGCTATAATGCGATTTGGATACCTTACACAGGACCTCCAGCCTCTTTTGATCTGGGCTAAAAAATACGGTTCCTGTGGCGAGCAATCCATACTCCTTGCTTCCATCGCAAGGACTGCATTGATCCCTATATACGTTGTTACAGACCGAGGAGAAGATCACCAGTGGAATGAATTCTGGTACCAGGGAACATGGCATCACTGGGATCTTAATATGAAAAAAGGTATAGATAATCCCAGCGCTTCTGCTGAGGGGATGAAGAAAAATGTTTCTTCTGTAACAGGGTGGAGACCGGATGATCATCTGTTTGATGTAACATCTCACGGATACACTGAAACTGGTTTATTGAAAATTACTGTGTTGGCATCTAATAATATTCCAGCTGATGGAGCTCTGGTAGTTGTGAGAAGTCATTGGAACAATAGAAATTCAGTTGCTATCTGGGGATATACCAATGAAAATGGAGAAATATCTTTTAATCTTGGATACGAACCCCTCGGATACACTGTTGAAGCACTATCCCCTTTGGGAATAGCCGGCATCAGTAATCTTTTCTTGAATGAACATGACACTGTGGAAATAACATTAAAACTCCCTTTGGAATTTAGGCAGGAAATTCCCACCTCCTTTAAGCCTGATTCCTTAAAATTAGTTAAAGGGGAACTGTTTATAAAGGTACCCGATTTTATCACCGGAGCTCCCTACAGAATCATAAATTCGTATATCAGGGACACTGTCAAATACAGAGGCACTGGTATTAAAAAAATCAAAATAGCAAACCTAAGTAACACCATCTTCACTATGGTGCATGGAAAAACAGCAATTTTTAACCCATATATTTTATCTTGGATGAGGCTATCTCTGGAAATCACGCGAAAATACAGAAGAAAACCTCCAAAAATTAATGTGGTTTTTGATACAGAAAAACCTTATTTTCAAGGTGATAAGATTAAATTTGAAATTTTCGCAGAGGACGAGGCTGGTATCAGGGCCGTATATTTCTCAAATGATGGTGGTAAAAGATGGCAAAAGATAGGCTCCGGGAACCATATGATCTTTCAATGGAATACCTCTTCCGGAGGTCCTATTCCTCCTGGACCATATAAAATCCTCTTTAAAGTCCGTGATAAAAGCAATCTCGAGACTATCTCTGACACTCTTAAAATAGAACTTTTACCTCAGAACTTCTTTAAAGATCAGCTTGTATATCAGGATAACCCCGAAGACACCATTCCCGATGCTAGCTGGATTTACGGCCCATTATTTTTAAAAGATACGTTGAGGTTTGTATTGATAACCACAAACTCTACAGAAAAGGGACTTGATCTCGATCTTTTCCTCATAAGGGACAAAAATGGAAACCTCAAAGTAGATTCCAAAAAAGAGATAATAGCAAAATCCACGAGCCCCACCAACAGGGAGAAAATATATGTTAATTTCCTTCCTCCTGGAGTCTACTGGATTTATGCTCAGGGATGCACAGTAGAGGACCACGGCCCCAAGAAGTTTGATATTAAATTTTCGTTTAAAGTAAATAAAAATATGGAGATAGTGGACTATGGCTATTAAAGAGGATTTCTTTGATATAATAATATATTCTATATATAAATCTATCTTTGAAATGGTAGGAGAACAAGCATGGGAGATTGTGTGGAGGTCTGGTGAAATAGCGCTCAAGCAAATTGAAGAAAAAATGGGTGTAATAGAGAGTGATCTTTTCAAATCGCTCCAAAATCTGGCAAGATATTTAGAGGATATGGGATATGTTTCAAGTATAGAATTCAAGAAACTATCTCAAAAAAGATTCCAATATATAATGTCCAACCCTGTAATACTGCAGGGGGCAACATCCCTGATAGCTGAAAAAATGGTCCCTCCGCATATTTCCACTTCGCTGATGTTCGCTCTTTTAAAACGTTTTAATAAACAAGCAAAGATGGTGAGAGAGCCTGAATTTCTGGAAGACGGGAGAGTTGTGGAAACTTGGGAAATAGAAAGCTATTGAAAAAATGAAACTAATGCATTATATAATTTAAAAGAGGAATGATAATATGGAAAAGTTAACGTATCTGGATGTTATAGATATTGCCCTGAATCTTTCCAACGAAGCTAAGAATTTCTATGAGAGTTTACTAAAAGAAATTGAAGAGGAGGTAATAGAAAAAGAGAGAGAATCTCTTATTGAGCTTTACAGGAAGCTCAATAAGCTATCTAGGTAAAGTATTGCTCTTTTAAAAATACTCCGGTGAAGGGAACAGGGTGAGAGTCCCTGGCTGCCCCCGCAACCGTGAGTGGCATTAAAGGATACCATAATAGCCACTGGATGGTAGGGTGAAAGCTCTCCATCCGGGAAGGCATGGTATCTGCCATGAGCCGGGAGACCTGAACCGGAGTCATGACTTCTACCCCCGGGGGTAAGGGGTAGGAGAGACAGGCTGCAAATCAGGGCCTCGATCTCCTTATTCCGGGGGTCGGGGCTTTTTTATTGGAGGTAAAATGAAACTTTTGGTTATATTGATACTTTCACAGATATACTGGCAGGACACAATCGTTGTTCAAGCAGATTATACTAAAAGATTTACATCCTTTACATTCCCTTATAACTTTCACTACATTAACTTGGATATTGCTGGTCCTGATTTAAATGGCCTCCCTGGTATAGTTCCTCTTCTGGGAGCCAATTACGGCACAATCACACTAGGCGGTACAACGCCAGAAGAAAATACAATCCTTTTGAATGGTATTCCTCTCACAGACCCCCAATCTGGATATACGGATATAACCTTACTTCCCCGGGATATGATTTCGGGTATTGAGCTCATACATAGTGGTTCTGTTTTTTCGGGTTCCAATGGAATAGGAGGTATTGTCAATCTTTTACCATCAGAAGGTGGGATGTTGGGGATTAGATTAGGAAAATACAGAAGATCCTTTTTCCTTTCTCCCTTATCCACACCCAAGATAAATTTTTCATTTTATTATGAAGCTTTTCCAGATTCTTTCTCCTATCAAAATGAGTTTAACAAGGAAGTTTATTATAGAAATACCAAATACACCAAAAAAGCCCTCTATTGGAGAAGTAGTATTATGATCCCCTTTTCCTTTATTTTCCTGGTGAGAGAAAGTGGAGCACCTGGGCCGGAGGGCTCCACTTTAACCGCCTCGAAGGAAGAAAAACTCTATGGATTCAGAATAACAAAAGAAATTGGCAAAATTCTATTTTCTTTATCTGGGAATGAGCATTTTCTTAAATATATTGGAACAGATAATATTGATACTCACAGAACCAGAGCTATATACACACATTTAAAATATTCATGGGTGTATTGTGGCTTAAATCTAGACGAAGTTGTATCCACAAAAATAGAGAAAAGGTGGAAATATGATGCCTATTTCAAGTTAGAGAAAACCATTAATTTAAGGTATCTTGATCTTAATGCTCATTTAAGATTGGATCATTTTCAGAATTTTAATATGGTTCCCACCTGGTCCTTATCTTTATACAGAAAATTTGGAAGAAATATGTTTTTCTTTGTTAACTTTTCGAGCAATTTCAGGTCCCCTACTTTTAATGAACTTTACTGGCCTGAAGACCGGTTTGCTGCAGGTAATTCTGAGCTTAAACCCGAATATTCAAAAAATATTGATGCAGGATTGAGAATGTTGTTACCCAACATATTTATAACTCTATCCTTATACCATAAAAACATAAAAAACAAGATATTATGGACCAGTGACGGGAAATGGATACCAAAAAACTTTTCCCGGTTAAAAACCGCAGGAATAGAGTGGGAAATATCCTGGGAGACACAGAGATGGTTCTCAATTTATTTTTCAGGCAATCTTCTCAGAGCTTATGAAAATGATAAACCCTTTATATACAGACCTAATATCTCATACCTGATCTCCAGCAAGATATTAAATCTAGTAAAACTACAGGTTTCCTATGTAGGTGAACGGCCCGCCAGGCTTAACAGTCCCAAAAAACTCCCAGCATTTTATCTGATCAACATGAAGGTTGAAAAAAACATTACCTTTAAAAAATACATTTTTCTGATAAAGTTTGGCATAGAGAACATACTTGACTGTAATTATGAAATTATCCGGGGGTATCCTCAACCTGGAAGGGAGTTCTTTTTAAATTTAAATATAAAAAGGGGGTATTATGAAACGCTTTATATTCATAACCCTACTAATATTATTCTCGACCTTGCTTTCTTGTACAAAGAATGAGGAACCCACAGCTCCGGAGATAAAAGGTTCAAGAGTATATATAGTTAACAATCTATCCGAGACTGTAAGTATATACGATGAAGTCAAAGATACATTGTTTGAAGATGTAATAATCACAGGTGTAACCCCAAATGATATTTACCAAGTGGGAGGACTTGCTTACATCGTAAATTCAGGATTTGGGGGAGTACCATCCATACAGGTTATAGATCTATCCACCAACGAAATTATTAAAGAAATACAGCTACCTCCTGGTTCTAATCCCTGGGCTATAACAAAGAGTGCTAATCGATTCTTCGTCACACTTTCCGCAAGGAATATGGTTTATATTTACGATTCAAATCTTAATCTGATAGATTCCATTAAAATCGGAAAATGGCCTGAGGGAATAATATATTATAAAAACTCAATCTTCATTGCATCTTCTGGATTAAAGCCAGATTATACTTATGACGTAGGGTATGTATATGTACTAAAAAATCCAGATAGTATTCCTATAATAGACTCCATTCCCGTAAAAACAAACCCGCAGGATTTCGCTGTAAGTCCTGAGGGAGAAGTATTTGTACTATGTACTGGAGATTACAATATACAGGATGGATGGATTCTTGAGATAGACCCGGAGTCCCTTCTCATAGTAGACTCTTTGCATATTGGTGGTTATCCAGGAGACATCACATATGCACAACAACGGATTTTTGCCAGTGATTGGTTTAATGGACTTCTGATATATGATTTGGCAACTGGAAAGGATACTATTATTCCTACGGGATATGGAAGTTCAAGACTTTTTGCAAAGGATGAAAAGGTGTATCTAACTATTTTTAGCGGTTCAGAGATGAACTATCTTTTAATTCTAGACGCACTGGATTATACCATAGAAAAAAAAGTGGAGCTCGGAGTTGGAAAGGGAGCTCAAGCTGTACTCGTATATAAGGAGGAATTGTGAATCCTCTTGAAGAATGGCAAAAGGAATTTGACAAAAAAAGAAGAACTTTAATAAAGAAATATAATTTGAAAACTGTAAAAGATGTAATCGAGTTTTTCAGATATTCAAATCTTAGAAATAGAGAGCCCGATTTTTGCCCTTTATTTAAGGAGGGAACAAAATGTCATGACCTGTCGGATAATGAATTAATCTGCTTCTTCTGCGCCTGCCCATACTTCGATTATTCTTTATGGGATGAGGAAACTAAGATTTATGGAGGATGTATAATCAACAGTAAATACGGGTTTAGAAATGAATATGGATACTGGGATTGTAGTAAATGTCTTCTCCCACACAGGGAAAAATTTGTTAGATTTTATCTCAAAAAATATAATGTTCATAAAATCTAAATTATAATTATTCTGTATGATCGCTGACATTCTCACATTATTCAGGGTTGTTATAACCTTTATTATTTTTGGGCTTGCAATTTCAGGAAGCCATAATCTCACCCTCTTCGTGGTACTTGCACTAATTGCCTGGACTACTGATAATCTCGACGGATGGTTTGCAAGAAGAAGCGAAAAATATGGCAAACTAGCACATCTTGATTTTGCTGCAGACATTACTTTAGTGATTTCATGCTTTTTCTTCATTATCTCCCTTGGATACTATAGTACACAGTTTTTTGTAGTTTATGCAATCGTACTAATCACGACCGCTTTCGTTGTTGGGTCTAAGGCATTAATAATATCCTTTGAACTCCCCCTTTTGCTTTTGATACTCAGAGCAATATACAAAGAAGCACCATCTTTAATTCTTCTTATACTCTTGTGGGCGATTATAAGTCTTATCTTACACTATGGTAGGTTTAAAAGGGGCATTGCCGAATATAAAGAAGGTATTAAAGAAATATTTAGGGGATTTACTCGACGATGATTTTGTTCTGAACCATCCATCTGCCATTTCTTTTAGTCAATAAAACAATATACCGGTCATTCTCGAATCTTGTGAAGATTTCGAGATAAACAAGGGCCTTTTGTTCCTTTATATCGTAACCTGGCCTCGTTGGAGCTATAACCTTCACGCCTCGTCTTAAATAAAAACTGCAGAAATCTTGCGGAATAAGTTGATAGGGTCCTCCAAGAAATTCACAATCTTTTAGTAACGATATTTTTTTATTTTTTCTCAAAAAATCGAGTACGCAGAATATCTCTCCACTAGGGATAATCTCAAAAAAATGCTGAACCACAACATGCTGAACACTTTGTCCATCTGATGCTGTAGTTATTGTCCTGGAAAATACTGCCAGCCCCATCTCTTCGTCATTTAAATCATCCAGAATAGCCTTATAAACCTTGCAATCTTCCATGTCAAATGTTTCTGATACTTTATACCATTTGTTCAAGAAAACCTTTGTTCCAAAATACAAAAGGGAAATTACAACTAGAAGAATTAATAACTTTTTCATTTCTGGTTAAAGTATAAGTACAATACCTTCAGAAATCAAAAACTGTAGAAATAACGGGACAATACCCTCACATAATATGTTAAAGCTATCAGCTTACACAAGGAGTGTACTACAAGTAAGAGAGTCGGTTGTGAGATTATCTTCGTCTTCTAAACAACTCAAGGATACTCTTTTTTATCCTTCTAATTCTTAAAGAAAGCACCAACCAGAATGCTTCCCAAACGATTTTTTTAGACATTTTGGAAACACCGGCTCTTCTTTCTACAAAGATTATAGGTATCTCCTTTAATCTAAATCCCTTTTCCCAGGCTAGAAAATTGACTTCGATCTGAAAGCCATAACCATCTGCCTTCACCTCATCCCAGTCTATTGCTTCTAAAACTTCTTTTCTGATACATTTGTATCCAGCAGTCAAATCCTTAACGGGGAGCCCTGTAACAACCCTTGCATAAAGATTGGCAAAGTAGGAAAGGAAAAGCCTGGATAGTGGCCAGTTAACAACACTTATACCATTAGTGTATCTGGAACCTATGACCAAATCGGCATCTTTAATTGCTTCCAGGAATCTGGGTATATCCTCGGGATTATGGGAAAAATCGGCATCCATTTCGAAAACACAGTCGTATCCATTTTTTAATGCAAAATGGAATCCTTCCACATAAGCAGTACCTAATCCTAGTTTACCTCCTCTCTTGATTAAATGTATCCATGGATTATCCTGCTGTAAACTCTCCACAACTTGAGCAGTGCCATCAGGAGAATTGTCATCCACAACAAGCACATCCACCTGTGGTGCAACTTCATGGATTTTCTTAACAATGGCTTCAATATTATCTCTTTCGTTGTACGTAGGAATAATTATTAAAACCTTCATATTTTAAAGAATACACGTAATTTCAGGTAAAATCAAAGAATCTAACCCTCTCCTTCATCTTCTTCCATTCTTCTTTGACTGCATCTTTGAGCTCACCAGGGAATACAGGGCTGGCACCTACTTTGGTGACTTCAATACCTGCCGCTATAGACGCAAGGAGTGCAGCATCCTCAATACTCAAGCCGCTAATCATGGCTAATGTTAAGACTGAAATAACCGTATCACCTGCTCCAGTAACATCAAATACTTCTCGCTTAAGTGCGGGAATCTCATAGACCCCTTCTTGAGATACAGCCAGCATTCCCTGGTCACCTCGCGTAATTACAACATTTTTATACCCAAAATTCTTCCGGAATCTTAATGCTGCTTGCATTACGTTCATTTCATCTTCATTCAACATGGATACCCTCACAAACTCTTTAAAATTTGGCTTCACGAGATGTGCACCTTTGAAATGCTCATAATATTTATATTTAGGATCCACAAATACAGGAGCTTTTTTACCCTCAATTATAACCCTAATAATATCAGGTGAAAAAAAACCTTTGTTATAATCCTCTATTATTATGGCATCCACAGCATCTTCCTGCAAAAAACTAAGAACCTTTTTCTTTTCTTCTTCTATTAAGGGTTCTCTCTTTTCTTTATCTATCCGGATTATTTGCTGACCCTGAGAAACAATTCTGGTCTTTACAGTGGTGTGACGGAAGGTGGAGATTACCACCCCCTCATCATGGATCTCGTTTTCTCTTAAGAGCTCCAGTACCTTTTTCCCGTAGAAATCCTGTCCAATCACTCCACTTAACGCTACTTCTGCACCAAGTGCTTTTAAATTCAAGGCCACATTTGCTGCTCCTCCTAAACGATAGGACTCCTCCCGGAGATCCACAACAGGAACAGGTGCTTCTGGTGATATTCGCTCTACCAACCCATATGCATATATATCCAGAATGATATCACCCGCAACCAGTACTTTTTTATCTTTGAACTTTGATAGAAATTTTTCTATTCTCATTTTACCCTCCCAATGTAATTTAACAGATATTCTGGTTTAAAAATTCCTACACTTCTACCGTACTCATCGTGTACTAAAGCTGTATATATACCTTCCTCGTCCATTCTTTCCAGCACTTTTTTTATCCTCATTCCCTCATAAACCACAAGAAGAGGCTTAAGTGCTATATCTATATTCTGATTTAAGAAAACATCCTTCAGCTCAATCACACCCTTTATATTATCCACTGTAGTCTCATAGACAATTAGCATTTCTGAATTAAATCTCTTTATTGCTCCAAACATCTCAACGTCCACAGTCTCAAAGTGATTCAGTGGTACTGTAAACTCTCCTACTTTTATTTCCTTAAATACTAAAAAGAATCTCAGGATATTAAACAACCTCTCATCAATAAGTCCTTCTTTTCTTGCCTCAATAAGTACATTCTCAAATGTCTTCTCCTCTTCAATTTCTCTACCTTTTCCTTTTCTCTTAATGAGAATTGCCAAAAAGTGGAAAAACCTTATAATCGGTAATGTAGCCTTATAAAAATAGAATATAAAGGGAGTGAGGGTCCCTATGACGGTTTCTGGGTGGGAACGGGATAAGGTCTTGGGAACTGCCTCACTTATAAACAAGAGGGCAAGTGCACTCAATAATCCTGTTACGCCAATTGCTTTTGCTTGCAGTAAATGTAAACTCTCAAAAAATCTTAAAAGAAATATGGTGGTGGCCACTTCGCCCAGGTTTGTTCCCACCAGTGTTGTTGTCAGCATCAATTCCGGTTTAACAAAAATTTTCCTGTATTTTTCTGATACCACAAAAGTCTTTCTGGATTGAATTATTATATAAGCAATTTCATACGATGTGAACACAGAGGTGAACAGCAATCCTATTAAAAATAGAAGCAAATATATCATAATACCTTAACCTTCACCCTTTTAATCTCTCCTCTATCTTTCTCCAGTATTTCGAATTCTACATCTTC
>QNDO01000025.1 GCA_003644895.1 Candidatus Hydrothermota bacterium
ACCTTCGATTATTTCATGTCCCTTGTTCTATTTGCATGGGCAACTGATGCCCTTGATGGTTATTTCGCTCGAAAAAGTGGACATTCAGGAAAATTTGGAAGCCGAGAAGGTTGGGTGGATTGGGTCTTTTATATTGCATGCTTTTTTTGCTCAACTTATCTCGGTTATTACTCTTATTTTTTCTTCATAGGCATAATTCTAGTAAATCTTTTTGTCTACTTTTTTATAAAAAAATCTGACAGTGTTCAAATGAGTTTTGAATTCATTTATATACTACTATCATTCCGGGTACTTTATCAAGAAAGTCCCTTCTGGACACTGGTGGTTGTTGGTTGGACAGGATTTATCATTGCATTTAAATGGAACAGACTTAAAGACCAGATTTTATATTTTTTCCGAGGATGGAAATAGTTTAAAAAGCTTCTGTCTTTTTGCCTCAAGAAGTCTCTCTGGCTGTTTCATGAATTCTGCTGCTGTCAAAATTCTTACTGAGTTGGGGGATTCTTTGAACAATCTTTCATAGGATTTGCGCCAGTTTAACTCTCTGGTACAGTGATGATCGAGAACCACAATTTCTGGTTTTGTCTTCCATAAAACCTCCAGAACATTATCAATGCTTTTCTCCAAGATTTCTCTATTATAATGTTGTCCCAGGAGATAAGTAGGGAAACCATCCAGCAGGAATATATCCATATTCCTTTCCATAAAAAATTTCTTCTGAGGATCAGTTAGTATTCCCAACACATCTGAGCTAAAAAGAATTGATTTCTTTTCGGTGGTTATGTATACAGACAAGACATACCCTTGAAACCTGTTTTTTCCATGAACCAATGGGGGAGAAAATTCAATAAGAGTGTTTTTTATTTTTATTTTCTCACCATCTACATACTGTATATTCGCTTTAGCATTATAGCATCTGATCGTTTGCATAAATAATTCTGCTCTCATCCTGTGTTTTCTGGTGTTAAATTCATATGGATGTTTCAAAAGGATAATTTTACTAGATATATAATATGCATTTCTATAAGTATGGTGGTCATAATGATAATGAGTAACAATTACAATATTAGAAATTTTTAGATACTGATTGAGAAGTTGCCATCTATTGAACATGGTCTCTATTTCTTCTTTATGGGGTGGTAACCCGTATCTTCTGGGACCAAGGGCCATTGATGGATCAATTATAATTTTAAGTTCTCCTGTATCTATAAAGGTGGCGTAAGATCTTACTCCGAGGCTTTCTGAAGCTAAAATCCTGACTTCCACATATCTTTTATAAACTCAAGGCACAGAAATTTCAAATTGAGCGTCTGAATATTATAGTGTAAATTTTCGTATATACTTATGGATGACAAAGAGATTATTAAAAAAATACGTGACGGGAATAAAGAGGCTTTTAAATTTATTGTGGAGAAATATATGAAATTAGCATATAGTATAGCATACTCAATCGTAGGTTCGCGGGAAGAAGCTCTGGATATCTCCCAAGAAGCTTTTATAAAAGTATACAAAAATCTTAAACAATTTGATATTAAGAGGCCATTCCTCCCATGGTTTATAAAAATCTTAAAAAATATCGCCATTGATAAAATAAGAAAAGGCAAAATTAAGTTAATCCCCCTTGAAGTAGTGGAAAACAAGGGAATTAACCAGGAAATAAAACTTGAACTTGAAAGGGCTTTAGCAAATTTGAATCAAGAGGAAAGAGAGATAATATTTCTTAGACATTTTGATGGGTATAGTTACAAAGAAATAGCCGAAATCCTGGATATACCAATAGGTACAGTTATGTCACGCCTTTTCTATGCAAGAAAAAAATTAAAAAAGATGCTGGAAGGCCGGATATGAAAGAGAAAAATTTAGACAGAGAACAATGTGAAAAACTTATACAGAAGTCTATGGATATGGAATTAACTCCCGAAGAAAAAGAATATTTAAGAGAGTGTTTAAACAATCCTGAATTGAAGCAGGAACTAGAGATTTATAATAAAATTGTAGAAATCCTCAATATGACAAAATACGAAACTCCAGAAGATAAAATATGGAACAATTACTGGAGTAAAATTTACAACAGATTGGAAAGGCAAATAGGATGGATTTTGACCTCTATTAGCGGGATAATCCTTCTTTTTTATTTCCTTGTTTTAATTTTTAAAAATATTCTTGCCTCTAATATTGCAGTTTGGTTAAAGACGGTAATTATTTTATTTCTCTTGGGTATCTCAATACTTCTTGTATCCATTATTCGAGAACGTCTTTATATTATGAAAAAGGAAAGGTATAAGGACATTAAAAGGTAGGAGGTTTAGATATGTTACTTGTTACTACTGACGAAATACCTGGAAGGAAAATAAAAAAGGTTCTTGGGCTTGTAAAGGGGAATACCATAAGGGCTCGTCATCTGGGCAGAGATTTAATGGCTGCTCTCAGGAATTTAGTGGGAGGCGAAATTACCGATTATACAAAAATGTTGGCTGAGTCAAGAGAGCAAGCTATAGATAGAATGGTGGAACAGGCCGAGGAAATGGGGGCCAATGCAGTAGTTGGTATAAGGTTCACTACCTCTTCGGTAATGCAGGGTGCAGCGGAGCTCCTTGTTTATGGTACAGCCGTAATAGTAGAATGAAGGAGGAAAGATGGAATTTAGGACCTTATTAAAGTCAGCGTATCTAGCGTTAAAAGCAAATAAAACCCGCTCCCTTTTAACTACACTCGGCATTATTATAGGTGTTGCTACTGTTATCTCAATGGTTTCTATTATAGACGGAATGAATCGATATGTATATCAGATTTTAGGAAGTCTGGGTTCGAAAACAGTGTATGTACAGAAATGGAAATGGGCTATACGCACAACCCGTGTGTCTAGAGAAGAAGTTAGAAAAATATTGAGACGCCCAGATCTTACCCTTGAAGATGCAGAGGCTATAAGAGAGCTTCCAGAAGTCGAACTGGCTGCTGCATCACAACCTATATGGGCTGGTTTAAGAATGCGACATAAAAATAAAACCATCGAACTGGACCCTGAAGGTGTGGAAGAAGATTTCCTTCCCATTGCAGGGTATGAAGTGGAATACGGGAGAGGATTGAATAGAAATGACATACTGTATAAAAGAAATGTGGTAGTTATCGGAAAGTATGTAGCTGAAAATTTATTCCCAGACGAGGATCCCATTGGCAAGGAGCTGGAGATCGGTGGATATAAGTTCCTGGTAATAGGTGTGTTAAAAGAAAAGGGCGAGCTAATGGGAAATAATCTGGATGAAGTTGCGTTTATTCCCATAACTACAGCTCAAAAATTATTCATCAATAAAACTAGCAGAAGATATAGAATATTTGCTTCTCTCAGAATACTTGCCAAAGTCAGAGATGATGTTCCAATGGAAGAGGGACTTAAAAGCTTAGAAACTCTCATGAGAAAACGTAGAAATCTCAGATTTAACGATGAGAGCAATTTTTCATTAAACACTCAGGAGATGCTGCTTGATGCTTACAAAAAATTAACCAATGGCATTTTCTTCGCAATGATAGGTATTGCTTCTCTGGCTTTAATCGTAGGTGGTATAGGGATCATGAATATTATGCTAGTTTCTGTAACTGAAAGGACAAGAGAAATTGGTGTAAGAATGGCCGTGGGAGCTAAAAGAAAGGATATATTGATGCAATTTTTGGTAGAAGCAATTTTCCTGACAACAGTGGGGGGTCTTATAGGGGTAATAATAGGATCAATAATAGGCAAATTAGTTGATATCGCCACTCCTCTACCCTCAGCTATACCGTTATGGAGTATATTGGTGGGTCTTGGTTTTTCGACCTTTGTTGGTCTTTTCTTTGGAATATATCCTGCTCAGAAAGCAGCTAAACTTGATCCCATTGAAGCATTGAGATATGAATAAAAGGAGGTTTTAAAATGAAAAAATTAATCGAAATAGTATATAATCCCAGAAAAGTGTTCCAGGAGAACGGTAGTTTTATCATTCCGTTTATTACCGTCATAATTCTAAGTATTGTCTTTCTCGTTATTTTAACACCTGTAAGGTTTGAACAGATTCTCCAAAATGTCACTGAAAGGATTCAGGATTTACCGCAAGAACAGCAGGAGCGAATACTTGGATCTATGAGTGTAAAAAATATCATAATTAGGGGGGGAATTGCTATTCTTATAATGGTTCCGATAAAGATAATCCTTCAGGCTCTTATTTATCAGGTATCACTCCCACTCATAGGGGGAGAACTTAGTCTTAAAAGCTCTTTATTTATACTATCTTACGCTAATTTAATCTCTACTTTCAGTGGCTTTTTAAAAGTTCCTGTGGCATTGATATCCAAAAATATAAATGTGCGTACAGATCTCTCTATCTTCCTTCCTCAAGGAAGTGGTTACCTCTGGAAGGTGCTCAGTCAGATTGATTTATTTACCATATGGTCCCTCGGGATTCTAGGGCTGGGGCTTTCGATTATGGGGAAGGTGGAAAAGAAAAAAGCATATATCCTTGTGGGAATGCTGTGGCTCGCATATATCTTACTGATGCCACTGATTCCTTGGGGAAGAGGAGGTTTGGGTAGATGACCTTATTATTGACGATCTGTTTACTTTCCCAACCCCTCTCTCTCACACTAGAAAAAGCGGTAGAAATAGCCTTAAAACGATCACCTGTTCTTCAGCAGAGTTATTATTCTAAACAAATTTCTACGTTCTCACTAGTAAACTCCACCGGAGACCTCCTTGCTTCAGCTTCCATTACAGGAAATTATACTAATTTTGACTATTTCTCCGACCAGAATGCACTTTTTATTAATCCCCCAGAATATTACACTATCAATGCTGGAATCGAAACCAAAGCTTTTTCTCCCACTGCATTATGGAATGTACTCACTGCATACAATAATAGGATGATCTCCATTTTGCAATACGAATATACTCGAAATCAACTTATTTTTCAAGTTAAAAGTGAGTACTTAAACGCATTGAGAAATAAACACCTTTTGGAAGTTTCAAAAAAGGCGCTCGAGAGAGCGGAACTTTATTATAGACTTACAAAGGAAAAGTTGGCGCTTGGCTCTGCTACAAAACTTGATCTTTTGAAAGCTGAAGTGCAGATGAAAAAAGCAAAACTGGATATTCTTAATGCAGAAAGAGCATACAGAACATCTCTATATAATTTATTAAAACTTATTGGCTTTGGTTTAAAAAGTGAAGTTCTCCTCGAGGACGTTCAGATAGTAGATACTATGATACATCTACCTCCACTTCATGAAGTTGAGGAGATGGCCCTTAAATATAATCACATATTAAAAGAGGTAAAAACCCAATATAACAATAAAAAAATTGATCTTGCCTATGATTTTCTGTCTATAATTCCGAGTGTGACTTTTGGCTATTACTGGAATTATGGAGGAAGTGATAAACCATCCTCAATAGATGTCTTTTCTGACAAAAGAGGCTGGAGTATATCACTTTCCTTTAACTTGTTAAGTTATCCCATAAATATCCTAAATGGCTATTATTATAAAAAGCAAAAGGAAGCATACTATAAAACAACCCTTTTCGAAGTTATAAAAAATGTGAGAGATGCTTATATGGAATTGAAAAATAGCCTAGAGAGTTTGTCCCTTTCAAAAAGTAGTCTTCAGCAAGCTAAAGAAGCATATAACCTCGCAAAGGAGCAGTATGCTCTTGGGAAAATTTCCATATTAGAACTTCTTGATGTAGAAGAATCTCTAAAAACATCAGAAGTTTCTTACATTGAAACAATCTACAATTTGGAAATTGCAAAGGAAAAACTTAATTTCCAAACAGGTATGGAGGTAATAAAATGAAAATCAAAAGGATTCTAATCCCAGCAGTAGTCCTTGTTGTTATAGCCATAATTGTTGCTGCGAATCTCAAAAGTGGATCTTCTCCTCGATATAAAGTAGAAGGGGAAGTAATTAAAAAAGGAAAAATAGAAGAGATTGTGAGAGCAGATGGCCAATTGAAAGCGGTAAGTCAGGTCAATATAGGTGCAGATGTTATGGGAAGAATTGAAAAAATCTATGTTAAAGAAGGCGACATGGTTAAAAAAGGGGATACTTTATGTATTATCGACAGAAGCACCTATCTAGCTAAAGTTAAAGGACTGGAATATTCACTAAAACAGCAGGAGGCGCGATTGGAAAAAGCAAAAAAAGATTTTGAAAGAGTGAAAGAATTATACCGAAAAAATCTTGTGTCGAGAGCAGCTTACGAAGAGGCAGAGGTTGCTTATAAAGCCCTCAGAGCTCAGGTAGAAGCTTCCAGATATTCCCTAGAAGAAGCACGTAGACAACTTGAAAAAACTATAATACTTTCCCCTATCAATGGTGAGGTGGTGGGAGTAAATAAAGAAGAAGGTGAGATGGCAGTAGTAGGAACCATTAATACCCCTGGTTCTGTAATTATGACCATTGCAGATCTTTCTAAGATGATGGTAAAAGCATATATAGATGAATCTGAAGTAGTTAAAATAAAAAAGGGGAACAAAGCCCGGATTAAAATTGATGCATATCCCGGAAAGGTATTCACAGGTAAAGTAATAAGTGTTGGAGGTATCCCTCAACAATCTACAGGTCAAGAGTACGGCATTAGTTATCCTGTGGAAATTCTTATTAATGATACAGCCTATCTATTGCCAGGAATGTCTGCAAGTTGTGAGATAATTACAGGAGAATCGAGTAATGCTCTTAGAGTACCAATAGTAGCCCTTGGCAAAGAGAAAGGAAGTAATAAAGACTACTGTTTTGTTGTAAAAAGTAGGGTAGCAAAAAAGAGGTACGTAAAGACAGGGATAGAGGGTGAAGTTTACATTGAGGCCTTAGGAGGTGTTGAAGAGGGTGATACAGTAATAACAGGTCCATTTGAGATACAGAGAAAATTAAAAGATGGAGATCGTGTGAGTGTAACCTTAAAAGAGAAAAAACAACCGGGAAAAAACTGAGTAAGGCAAAATGATCGAATTAAAGGGTGTAAAAAAAATCTATCAGATGGATCATGTAAAAGTTGCAGCCTTAAGAGGCATTGATTTAAAAATTGAAGAAGGAGAATATGTAGCAATAATGGGGCCATCAGGTTCTGGAAAATCCACTTTAATGCATATTATAGGCTGCCTTGATAGACCCACAGAAGGCCTATATATCTTCCGCAACACGCCTGTGCATGAACTCACCGAAGAAAAGCTCGCAGAAATAAGGAGAGATAGGGTAGGTTTTGTTTTTCAAAATTTCAATCTTTTACCCCGGATTACTGCCAGAGAAAATGTGGAACTTCCCATGATTTATAAAGGAATAAAAGCAAAAGAACGCCACCAACGAGCTGTGGAATTATTACGGAAGGTTGGCCTTGGTGCAAGAGTGAATCATAAGCCCACAGAACTCTCAGGAGGAGAAAGACAAAGAGTTGCCATCGCACGAGCACTTGCAAATGAACCCGATATAATTCTAGCAGATGAACCTACAGGCAACCTGGATACAAAAACCGAAGAGGAAATACTCAAAATATTTGATCAGCTCTGGGATGAGGGGAAGACCATAATAGTGGTCACTCACGATCCCGAAGTTGCAGCTCATGCTAAAAGGATAATACATATACGCGATGGCAAAATTGTAGACTGATTATTCTTTTACTTCAAAACTCGGCTTTTGAAAGAGATACCTTTTTATTTTCCTTGTAGTAGTTTTGGGGAATTCTTCCTCTCTTATAGAAAATCGTTTCACTCTTTTATACTCCGCGAGATCCTCTGACCACTTTTCTATTTCCTTATCTATTAGAGCATATACATCTTCTTCTCTTGGATTTTTAATGCCTTTGGAAGTGAAAAACTCATCAATTGCCTCAAAATTGGGATATACAATAGCTTGTACTTCTTCTGCTCCTGTCTCCGGATTGTACCCCCTCAATACAAGAACTTCTTCAATATAGGGGGATCTGAGTAGTGCAGTTTCAACCTCTTCAGGGTATACATTTTTCCCACCGGGAGTGACGATTACCGCTTTCTTCCTGCCAGTAATATATATATAACCTTCATCATCTATATATCCCAGGTCTCCCGTTAGCAGCCAGCCATCTTCAGTAAGCACTTCTTTGGTTGCCTCTTCATTCCTATAATACCCAACCATTATATTTGGACCTCTAAAAGCAAGTTCCCCCACTCCTTCTTCATTAGGATTTACTATCTTCACATCTACATAGGGTATAGGTAAACCTATACTGGCATTCTTAGGTCTAGAAGGCGGATTCAATGTGCATACAGGTGAAGCTTCAGAGAGTCCATAACCCTGCAGGATGGGGAACCCCATTTCTTCCAAAGCCTTGGAAACCCACTGCGGCAAAGCAGCACCTCCTGAGACAAGATACCTTAAATTTCCCATTCCCAACTCGTCCCTGATTCGTTTAAACATAGTTCTGGAAGCTTTCCCTTTTAAGACAGTGTCAAGAGCCCTGGAGCTCCCTTTCATTAAGCCGAATATGCCTTTAACTATAGGATTGGCTTTTGAAATTTCCCTTTGAATTCCCTGAACTATTTTTTCCAAGAGTAAAGGAACAACTAACATCACCGACGGCTTAACCTCCTGCATTTCGTCTCGCATTATTTTAGACTTGAGTGACCTTGCGTAGGCAACAGTTGCACCACCTGAAAGGGGCGTTAGAAAACCCGCTGTCCCCTCAAAGACATGATGGATGGGCAAAATTGAATAAAATACATCTCCGGGACCAAAGATAATACACTGATGTAAAGCATCAACATTGGACATCAGGTTCTTATGAGAAAGCATCACCCCTTTTGAACTCCCTGTTGTTCCTGAGGTATAAAGAATAACCGCAAGGTCATCTAATAGAACCTTCTCCTTCGGGATTCCTTCTCTATATTTTTCAAGAATTTGATTTAGATTAACTATATTGAAATCGTTTTCGTCCATTGATATCAATCTTTCCAGAGATTTAAGTTCATCTTTAATTTCAATGAGGTCTTCAAGAAAACGGCTTGATGCTATTATTATTCTTGATTCTGAGTCTTTTAAGATATGTTTGATTTCAGGCTTTTTAAGTCTTGCATCAACAGGTACTACAGTTACACCAATCCATTGATATGCCAGGTATGATATCCCCCATTCTGGTCTATTTTCACCAATTACCGCTGCTTTATCGCTTTTTTTAAGTCCAATCTCTTCTTTTAAGTACTTTGCGAGTCTCTTTACCTTGTCCAATAGTTCGCCGTAAGTTATTTTATCCCATACTCCGCCCCGTTTTATCATCATAGCCACATTATCATGATAAAGGTAAGCACTCCTTTCTAGCATTTCCGGGATTGTCATCCAACCTATTCCTGATCTTACAATCGGATATCTCATTTTACCCCCCTTTTGCCAGAATTAATAATATAGATTCATTTATTTATTTTCAAGTACAGGAAAATGCTTATGATCTAATCTTTATATTCCACAAGTTTCATTTCATACAATTCACCTTCGTCTCCAATAAATTTAACATAAATAGGCAATGCAACTCCATGGGCAATACACGATTCATAGATATTCTTATCATTTTTCTTTACCAATATTTTTCTCCCCTTCTGCCCTGCGTATTTGCATTCTGATGGAATCTCCACAGTTATTTTGTTACCCTCCTCATCCTTATGTGACCATTTAGAACCCACTTCCCATCCCGAAGTTATTAGCATAGGGGCATATGCAGTTGCCCACATGTTGGAAAAAAGAGTGATACTGAGGGGAGCCAACCATGGATTTAAAAACATTTGGGCCAAAATCGCTCCTGATATATCATCTACACTTTCCACAGTAGTGGTCATGCTTCCTTCATTATCGCCAAGTTTCCCTTCGATATAAAGTTTATATTTTTCTCCGGCTTTTTTAATATCTATTATATACCAGCCTTCTTGCTTGCCTTCGTTATCCTGTTGAACTATTTCATATTTAAAATGTTCTGTACCCTTGAATTGATAAGGTTCCCAATACGGTTCATCACCAGCACGAAGACTGGTTACTGCTACTAAAATTATGGCTAAAACTAACCCACGCATTTTAATACCTCCAATTTTGTAACTAAAGTATAGGGAGGATTGATTAGTTTGTCAAAGATTATACCTTTCTCACATCCACCCAAGTAGAATGAAAAACAGATGCATTACCATAGTCTTTGTTCACCTCGCTATTAGTGAGGAAATTCACATTCCATCCAAGCAATGAAGGCCAGAAGGCTTTATACATAAGTACAACTCCAGGTGGAATATCTTTAGTTATTCTTATTTTTGTCCGGATTTTTCCCATCTCATTGAAAACTTCTACACAGTCGCCCTCTCGAATGCCTCTTCTCGCTGCATCTTGAGGATTCATGTAAAGAAATGTATCAACTTTTTTATATATATTGTGATACTGACTGGAAATGGTCATTTGGTATGTAGGACTCAACAATCTCAGCTTTTTCCCTTCAGGTTGTTCCCTATAAACAGGAAAGGGCGGTAACCCCCTCGAAAGCGCTCGATGAGAGTAAAATTCAATTTTTCCGCTTTTCGTCTTTATGGCGGGGCGAAGAGCAATTTTAATAAATCCTTTATCCCTCAATTGGTCAAGACTGAATCCCAATTTATTCAAAATATTTTCAGCTATTCTCTCTTCGGACTGATAGAGAAATTCATTTTTTATCCCCATTCTTTTTGCGAGAAGCACGGAAAGTTCATAATTACTTACACCTGCAATTTCCATGATTTTTTCATTTAAAAGAATATACGGATGAAAAAAAGAGTCGACAATGTCAAAACGTTCAAAAAATGTATTTGCAGGAAATATTATATCTGCATAGAGAGCTGTATCGGTTAAAAATAATTCGTGAACTACTATAAAAACATCTTTCTCCTTCAGAATCTTTCTGAGTTTATTCTGGTCAGGATATGAAGCCAGTGGGTTTGCATTGTATACAAAAAGAAATTTTATTTCATCCCTTCTCAAGTATTCATGCAAAAGCATCTGCGGAATCAGCCGCATCTCTTTGGTTCTTAAGAAGGTTCCTGAAACATAATTAATATCTATCCCCACTTTTATATCATATAGAAAACCGATCCTATGCCCCACTAAAGCTGGAAGAAGAGAGATTGCTCTTACAGCTTCCCCTCCTTCAAAACTTTTTTGAAAGCCGTAGCCTAAATGTATAATACCCCTTCTTTCAAAGAATTTCCTTGCAAAATCTACAATTTCCTGTTTATTAATTCCTGTTTCAGACTCTGCATATTCAAGACTTATTTTAAGTACATAATTTTTGAACTCCTCAAATCCAGCAATATTCTTAGACACAAATTCTTTATCGTACAGTTCCTCCTCAACCATAACACGTGCCACAGCAAGAGCAAACAGAGTATCTGTTCCTGCTTTTACTGGAAAATGTCTGTGTGCTCTTTTTGCAGTAGCAGTTTTCACAGGGTCCACAACCCAGAGCTCTAACCCGTACTTCTTGGCGAGATTGAAGCCATGAAGATTTGTCCATACGGGATTTATTCCCCAGTATACAAGGAGTTTATATTTCTTCAAGTCTTCAGGGTCAATGCCAACGGACGTTCCATAAATATCCAAAAGTGCTTCATGACCAGCTCTATCGCAAATAGCATGATCCAGAAGAGATGCGTTGATATAGTTAAAAAAACGAAGAGGAAAATAATGATTTATAATACCTCTATCACCGGAGAATTCGTACGCAAGAATCTTATCACTTCCAAATTTTTTCATGGTTTCTTTGATTTTAGAAATTGTGATATTGAGAGCTTCGTCCCAAGATATCTCTTTAAAATCTGGTACACCTCTCTCTCCCACTCTAATTAAAGGAACCCTTAATCTATCTTTACTGGCGGCCCATTTCGGCATCAAGTTTCCTTTTGGACATAGAAATCCACTGGTGACAGGATGTTCGGGATTTCCAATTATCTTTAAATTACCATCCTCAATCTTAGAAATAATAGAACAAGTATCATAACAATCTCTCATGCAGGCACTGAATTTCATATTATGCAGTTTAATTTATACTGTGGGGTTTTTCAAGAAATTTTATAACAATAATTTGATATTTTGAATAGCAGCAATATAATTTTTAAGTTTATGTTCAATATAATTTTGAGTCTTGGCATAATCATTCTATTTGGTATACTAAGTGCAAAACTCTCTAATAAATTAACGCTACCATCAGTAACGGGTTACATTGCCACTGGAATTGTAATAGGTCCTTATGTTCTCAATTTTATCCA